>CAIWPS010000512.1 GCA_903914615.1 uncultured beta proteobacterium
CGCCCTGCCCGCGTCGGCGGCGCTGGCCGGCGGCTTCAGGCCCTGCGCCGCCCGTCCCTGAACAGCAGCACCACCGCCCACAGCAGGAACAGCGGCCAGATCGGGCTGACCGCGCCGCCGCCGCCACCACCTCCGCCGGTCGAGCCGCCGCCGGCCGCCGTCACGGCGTTGACGACGATCGTCACCGTCTTGCTGCTCTGCGCGCCGGCGCTGTCGGTCACCGTCAGCTGCACGACCACCGTGCCTGCGGCGCTGGTGGCCAGGGTGGCGGTGGCATTGCCGGTGCTGCCGCTTAAGGCGGCGCTGCTGCTGCCGCTGATGATCGACCACTGGTAGCTGCTGATCGTGCGGCCCGTCGGCGCGGTCGAGGCGCTGCCGTCGAGCGTGACATTGCTGCCGACGGTGACCGTCGTCGCCGCGGTGCTGATGGTCGCCGTCGGCACCAGCGGGGTCACGGTGACAGTGCTGCTGGCGCTGCTCGTCTCGCCCGCGCCGTCGGTGACCGTGAGCGTGATGGTGAAGCTGCCGCTGGCTGTGCCCTGCGTGGTGACCGTCGCCGTGGCGCTGTTGCTGGCCGAGGTGATGGTGGCCAGCGAGGCGCCGCTCGTGATGGCCCATTGGTAGGACGTGATCGGCTGCCCAGGTGCCGACGCGGCGCTGGTGAAGGTCACCGTGTTGCCGGCAGACACCGACGTGCTGGAGGCAGCGATGCTGACTGTCGGTGCCGCCGTGCTGGCGGCCGCTGCCACCGCTGCGTTGGTGTCCAGCAGCCCGGCGCCGCAGGTGGCGGTGGTGCAGTAGCACTCGTCCTGCGCTGCACTGCTGGGCGCCACGCACACCGGCACCGTGGCGCCGGCGGGCTGCGAAGGGAAGGCACGGGCGTGGGCCTGCAGCAGGCTCTTCAACTGCGCCGGCGTCAGCGACGGGTTCACCGACAGCATCAGCGCCGCCGTGCCTGCCACCATCGGCGTTGCGAAGCTGGTGCCGACGGCGTAGTTGGTGCTGTCGCTGTAGGTGTAGCCGCTGCTCACCGAGGTCGTGGTGCCGGTGTTGGTGGCGGTGATGATGGGGTACAGGCAGGCGCCGGTGGTGTTGACGCAGTTGCCGCCCGGCGCGGCGATGGCGACTTCGGGGCCGAGGCTGGAGAAGCCGACCTTGGTGCCGACATGCCGCACGCCTGCCACCGCGATGGCGCCCGGGCAGTTGCCCGGCTCGCTGACGGCCAGCCCTTCGGCGTTGCCGGCGGCGATGACCACCACCACGCCCTTGGCGTTGAGCGCGCCGATGGCGCCAGCGTAGGCCGCCGAGCAGCTGCCGGTGCCGCCCAGGCTCATGTTGATGACCTGCGCCGGCGTCGGGTTGGCCGGCACCGAGGGGTCGCCGGTGGTCGGGTCGGCGAGGCCGCCGGCCCAGTACATGGCGGCGATGATGTCGGAGTCGTAGCCGCCGCACTTGCCCAGGGCGCGCACCGGCTGGACCCTGATGTTGTAGCCCACCGAGGCCATGCCGATGCCGTTGTTGGTCTGCGCGCCCAGCAGGCTGGCGGTCTGCGTGCCGTGCCAGCTGCTGGGCGTGGCCGACTGCCCGCTGCCGCACTGGCCGGCCGTGGTCCAGTCGCCGGTGTCGGTGGCGTCGGCGCTCCAGCCCGAACCCAGGTTGCCGTTGGCGGAGACGAAGTTGCGCCCGGGCAGCAGCTTGTTGACGAGGTCGGGATGGCCGAAGAGCGCGCCGGTGTCGATGTCGGCGATGACGACGCTGGCCGAGCCGGTGGTGAGGTTCCAGGCCGTCTCGGCGTTGATGGCGGCCAGCACCGTGCTGTCGGTGGGCCGCAGGTACCACTGGCCCACCGCCACCGGCGTGTCGCCGCTGGGCAGGGGGGCCGGCGTGCCGGCATAGGGGCCGTACAGGCTGTCGTTGGGAACGGCCAGGATGTGCCGGCGCAGGTCGGGCACGGCGTACTCGACGTCCGGGTCGGCGGCCAGCCGGGCCGCCAGCGCCGCCGAGCTGATCGACTTGTCGCCATGCACGACCTGGGTCGTGCGGTCGATGATGTGGCCGTCGCGCAGCGCCAGGCCGGTGCGCTGGCCAAGCGACTGCGCGAACTGGGCGCGCACCGTCGGCGCCGCCGCGCCGGCGCCCTGCACCTGCTTCATCAGGCTGCCCAGGGCCTTGTACTTGACGATGACGCGGGCGCCGTCCGGGTCCTCGGTGGCCGCCGCGGCCACCGGGTGCAGCGGCCCGCGCTCGCGCTGCGCCGCGGCCGGCAGGGTCGTCAGCGCGGGCAGCATCGCTGCGGCCAGAAGGGTCAGCCAGCGGGCGGGTTGCTTGTGCATCGGGGTCTCACTGCGAGGGCGGTCGCGTCGGTGGGGCAGGCAGGGCGCGCCGGCCGGCCGCGGCACCATCGCGGCCGGCAAGGGCCGAGGGGCAAGAGCCGCGGGGCAAGAGGCATGGACAGCGTCACCGCCTCAGGGTAGCCCAAGCACTTTGCCCGCGGGTTTCCAAATGAACCCGGTTTCCAGCCGTTTCCAGCCGTTTCCCGGCCCTGCCGCCGCTTGCGGCCCTTGGCGCAGGGCCCGGCGCCCTCAGCGGGCGATGACCTGCACCATCTCCAGCACCTTGTTGGAGTAGCCCCATTCGTTGTCGTACCAGGCCACGACCTTGACGAAGGTCTTGTCCAGCGCGATGCCGGCGTCGGCGTCGAAGACGCTGGTCATGGGCTCGCCACGGAAGTCGGTGGAGACCACCTTGTCCTCGGTGTAGCCCAGCACGCCCTTCATCGGCCCGGCGGCGGCGGCCTTCATGGCGTTGCAGATGTCGTCCCAGCTGGCTTCCTTCACGAGTTCGGCCGTGAGGTCGATGACGCTGACGTCGCTGGTCGGCACGCGGAAGCTCATGCCGGTGAGCTTCTTGTTCAGCTCGGGGATGACCACGCCCACCGCCTTGGCTGCGCCGGTGCTGCTGGGGATGATGTTCTCCAGGATGCCGCGGCCGCCGCGCCAGTCCTTGTTGCTGGGGCCGTCGACGGTCTTCTGCGTCGCCGTGGCGGCGTGCACCGTGGTCATCAGGCCGCGCTTGATGCCGAAGCTGTCGTTCAGCACCTTGGCCACCGGGGCCAGGCAGTTGGTGGTGCAGCTGGCGTTGCTGATGATGGCCTGGCCGGCGTAGCTCTTGTCGTTGACGCCGTAGACGAACATCGGCGTGTCGTCCTTGCTGGGCGCGCTCTGGATGACCTTCTTCGCGCCGGCGTCGAGGTGCTTCTGGCAGGTGTCCTTGGTCAGGAACAGGCCCGTGGCCTCGACCACGATGTCGGCGCCGATGTCGCCCCACTTCAGCTCGGCCGGGTCCTTCACCGCGGTCAGACGGATGCGCCTGCCGTTGACGATGAGGGTGTGGCCTTCGACCGCGATGCTGCCCTTGAAGCGGCCGTGCACGCTGTCGTACTGCAGCATGTAGGCCAGGTAGTCGGGCTCGAGCAGGTCGTTGATGCCGACGATCTCGATGCCGGGGAAGTTCTGCACCGCGGCGCGGAACACCATGCGACCGATGCGGCCGAAGCCGTTGATGCCAACCTTGATGGTCATGATTTCTCCTTGGGTTTGAGGTCGATTTTGAGGCAGGGCACGGTGACTGTGGTGGTGTCGCCGAAGACGGCGTCCAGCGAGCGTTCGGGCAGGTCCAGTTCAAGGGCGCGCAGCAGCTCCAGCAGCGGCTGCCGCGCAGGCTCGTCGCTGCCGATCGCCCCGACGACATTGCGCATCGCCGGCTGGCGGTACCAGAAGCGCAGCACGAAGGGGCAGCCCATGGGCGCGGTGTCGATGGCCACGGCGCGTTCGTCCAGGCCCTTCATCCGCGACAGCAGTTCGAGCAGGGTCAGCGGTTTCAGGCCCCAGGTATCGTCGCCGAGCCGGAAGATGAAGACCATGTTCGTCGTGATCGGCTCGTCGCCCAGGCAGGGCAGGCGCTGGTGTTGCAGCCAGTCCCTGACCGCGCCCTGCAGCGCTGCGGTCCTCGGGCGCGCGTACAGCTCGACGGCGGGCGGCTCGTCCGGTCGCGAATAGCGCACGCGGGCCAGCACGCGGCCCTGCAGGCCGATGCGCTCGGCGTCGCGGGGATACGCCGGCTTGGCCCCGTCCAGCGAGTTCGCCTGGCACGCCAGCTTCGCCAGGCGCGCCGGGTCGTCGGCATCGCGGGTCTCGCCGTAGTAGACCTTGCGGTCGTCGGGCTTGAAGACGAACTCGCGCACCAGCCGCGCCGGGCTGCTGCCCAGACAGGGCACGCGCCAGGTCCGCACATGCGACTTCACGGCGTCGATGAAGGTGTCGTCGCCTTCGGACTCCAGCACCGTCATCTCGGGCCGGCGATTCGGCCCGGTGAATTCGGCCTGCATCTTCACGCGGCCGATGCGCCCGAGCTTCAGCGCCGCGAACGGGTACTCCGGCCCGCCCCGCTGTTCGTCGGGCATGGTCAGGCAGCTCACCGCGTCGGAGGGCGCGAGCTCCACCTGCTGCCCGGCAGCGGTGGCGGCCAGGCACGCCAGCCCCAGGGCTGCAAGCACGCGGCGCCGGGTCTTCATGGACAGCGCCGCCAGCGGTTCAAAGGACTCAGCCCTTGAGCACCTTGCGCACCGTGTCGGCGAGATTGCCCGCCGTCAGGTGGAAGTGCTTGAACAGCGCCGGGGCCGGCGCACTCTCGCCGAAGGTGTCGATGCCCACCACCGCGGCGCAGCCGTACTTCCACCAGCCGTCGGTGACGCCGGCCTCGACCGCGATGCGCGGCACGCCGGCGGGCAGCACGCCGGCCTTGTACTTCACGCTCTGGCGGTCGAAGACCGAGTTGCTGGGCATGCTGACGACGCGCACCGCGATCTTGTGCTTCGCCAGTTCGGTCTGCGCCTGCAGCGCCAGGTGCACCTCGCTGCCGGTGGCGATGATGACGGCCTGGGCCTTGCGCTTCAGGCCCACCTCGCTGGGCTCGGCCAGCACGTAGGCGCCCTTGGCGATGTCATCCAGGGCCGCCTTGGGCAGGTAGGGCAGGTTCTGCCGCGACAGCAGCAGCGCGCTCGGGCGCGCCGCGTTGCCCAGGGCCATCGTCCACGCCACCACTGTCTCGGCGGTGTCGGCCGGGCGCCAGACGTCCAGGTTCGGGATCAGGCGCAGGCTGGCCGCGTGCTCGACGCTCTGGTGCGTGGGCCCGTCCTCGCCCAGGCCGATGCTGTCGTGGGTGAAGACGTGGACGACGCGCCGCTTCATCAGCGCGGCCATGCGGATGGCGTTGCGGCTGTAGTCGCTGAAGGTCAGGAAGGTGCCGCCGTAGGGGATGTAGCCACCGTGCAGCGCGATGCCGTTCATGATGGCGGCCATGCCGAACTCGCGCACGCCGTAGTTGATGTGACGACCGCCGTTGGGCGTGCCCGCGTCGTCGAAGCGCAGCGGCGGCGTCGAGGCGGTGTTGGTGAGGTTGCTGCCGGTGAGGTCGGCGCTGCCGCCCAGCATTTCCGGCAGGGCCTGGGTGAAGGCTTCCAGCGCGATCTGGCTGGCCTTGCGGCTGGCCACCGTCTCGGCCTTGGTGTGGGCGGCGATGACGGTATCGACCGCGGTCTGCGCGAAGCCCGCCGGCAGTTCGCCGCGCATGCGGCGCCCGAACTCGGCGGCGAGTTCCGGATGCGCCGCGCGGTAGGCCGCGAAGGCCGCTTCCCAGCCCGCCTGCGCGGCCTGGCCGGCGGGGCGCGCGTCCCAGGCGGCGTAGGCTTCTTCGGGGATGACGAAGGGCTCGGCCGTCCAGCCCAGGGCGGCGCGGGTCAGCGCGATCTCCTCGGTCCCCAGCGCCTCGCCGTGCGCCTTGGCGGTGCCGGCGCGGTTGGGCGAGCCCTTGCCGATGGTGGTCTTGCAGATGACGATGCTCGGCCGCGTCGCCGAGGTCTTCGCGCTGGCGATGGCCGCCTGCACCGCGGCGACGTCGTTGCCGTCGATCGGCCCGACGACGTTCCAGCCGTAGGCCGCAAAGCGCAGGCCGACGTCGTCGATGTACCAGGGCGCCACCTTGCCGTCGATGCTGATGCCGTTGTCGTCGTAGAAGGCGACCAGCTTGTTCAGTTTCCAGGCGCCGGCCAGCGCGCAGGCCTCGTGGCTGATGCCTTCCATCAGGCAGCCGTCGCCCATGAAGACCCAGCTGCGGTGGTCGACGATGGTGTGGCCGGGGCGGTTGAACTCGGCCGCCAGCAGCTTCTCGGCCAGCGCCATGCCGACGGCGTTGGCCAGGCCCTGGCCCAGCGGGCCGGTGGTGGTTTCGACGCCGGGCGTGACGTCCACTTCGGGGTGCCCCGGCGTCTTGCTGTGGAGCTGGCGGAAGTTGCGCAGCTCGCTCATCGGCAGCTCGTAGCCGGTGAGGTGCAGCAGCGCGTACTGCAGCATCGAGGCATGGCCGTTGGACAGCACGAAGCGGTCGCGGTCGGCCCAGTGCGGGTCGGCCGGGTTGTGCTTCAGCGCCCCGCCCCACAGCGCCACGGCGATCTCGGCCATGCCCATGGGCGCGCCCGGGTGGCCGGAATTGGCCTGCTGCACGGCGTCCATCGCCAGTGCGCGGATGGCGTTGGCCATCAGGGTCGTCGTCGCCTTCGTCGGGGCAAGGGCGGGGGTGGTGATGGCCATGAGGGGTACCGCGAGGCTGGGTGGGGCTGTGATTCTAGGAGCCCGCGCGGCCGCCGCCGGGCGCTTCGTATGATCTGGCGCATGCACGGCCTCCATCTCACCGCCGACCTGCGCGGCTGTGCCCCGGCGCAGCCGCTGATGGCCGACGCCGCGGCGCTGCGCGTGCACTGCCTGCAGGCGGTGGCGCAGGCCGGGCTGCGCGCCGTGGGCGAGGTCTTCCACGGCTTTCCCGCCCCCGGCGGCGTCACCGGCGTGGTGCTGCTGGCCGAGTCGCACCTGGCGGTGCACACCTGGCCCGAGCTGGGCGCGGTGACGCTGGACGTCTACGTGTGCAACCTGCACGCCGACAACAGCGCACGCGCCGCGGCGCTGCTGGCGGCGCTGGAGGCGGGCTTCGGCGCCGCGCACCGCGAGCACCACCGGGTCGTGCGCGGGGCTTGACCGGCGTCAAGCCCGCAGCCGCCGGCGCTGGCATCCTGCCGACCATGCGCCACGCCACCCTCGATGTCATCCACGAAGAGCACCAGGCCCTGGCGGCCATGCTGCGTTCGCTGTCGCTGCTGCTCGCGCAGGCGCGGCGCGAGGGCCATCTGCCGGACTTCTCGGTGCTGCGCGCGATGCTGCTCTACGTCGACGAATTCCCCGAACGGCTGCACCACCGCAAGGAAAGCGAGCTGCTGTTCCCGGCCCTGCTGCGGCGCGCGCCCGAACTGGCCGATGCGGTGGCGCGGCTGGAACGCGACCACGCCCAGGGCGAACGCGCCATCCGCGACCTGCAGCACGCCCTGCTGGCCTTCGAGGTGCTGGGCGAGCCGCGCCGCGCCGACTTCGAGCGTGCGGTCGAGCAGTACGTGCGTGGCTACCTCGAGCACATGGGCGTGGAAGAGGCCGAGATCCTGCCCGCGGCGCGACGCGTCTTCAATGAAGGGGACTGGGCCGCGCTGGACGCCGCCTTCGCCGCCAACCAGGACCCGCTGACCGGCCACGAGCCGCCGCCGGACTACGCGCCGCTGTTCCACAAGATCGTGATGATGGCGCCGGCGCCGATCGGCCTGGGGCCCGCCGGGGCCTGAACGGCTTCAGCCCGCTTCTGGCCTGCACGGGCTGGCCGCCACAGTCGCCACCGCGGCCCTGCAACGCCGCCTAGACCAGCGCGCGCTCGATTTCCGAGAAGCTGCTGGCGATCGGCGTGACCTCGATGGCCTGGCCGAGCTGGCGCTCGATCTGCGAACGCGAGACCACGCCGCGCACGCGTCGTGGCGTGGTGGCCGTGGCCGCTTCGACCACCAGCAGGTGGTTGCGGCCGAAGCGCTGCAGCGTGGCGACGAGCTGGCCGACGCGCGCCGTCTTCATGCGCGCGTGGTCGACGGCGTCCAGCGTCGCCAGCGGCGTCATCACGTCGCCGACGGTGAGCTCGTCGTAGTGCAGATGGCGATCGGCGACGACGCGCATGGGCTTGTCGCCGCGCAGGTCGGTGGTGGTGATGAGGCCTTCGATGGCCGGCATGGCGCTGACCACGAAGAGCATGCGCACGCCGAGGTAGATCATCAGCTGTTCGGCCTGCACCAGCGTCGTCGCGGGCGCGGTGGTGGCGGCCTTGACCAGCGTCAGGTCGGTCATCACGGCCAGGGCCGGCGAGTCCAGCGTCACCGCGGCCGTGAGCCAGGGCTCGGCCTGGGCGATGGAGGTGCCGGCGTCGAGCCGGAAGGTGGGCAGGGCGGCGTCGCTGGACATGAAACCTCCGAAGGCAGGCGCCATCGCGCCGGTCAAGGACAGCGTACGCCCGCGGCGTTGCCCCTGCCAAGCTCAGGGGCGCCGGCGCATGTGACGCCTTGTGTCACGACGCCAGCACGCGCCGCGCCCGGTGCAGGCGCACGAAGAGGTTCTGCTCGCTGATGGCCAGCGCGCGGCAGACGTCCTCGGTGCTGTCGTCCTGCAGCAGACGCAGCTCCACGACCTGGCGCAGTGAATCCGGCAGCGCGGCGATGCGGCGCAGCGTGTGCGCCAGCCGTTCGCGCTGCTCGGCCACCTCGTCGGGGCGCGGCTGCGGGCAGGCCAGCGCGGCAGCCGGGCCTTCGTCGTCGTCGCCATCGCCGTCCAGGCTGTCGTGGCCGGCGCGCTGGCGCACGAGGTCGACGATCTTGTGCTTGAGCACGCCCACCAGCCAGCTGCGCAGCGCCGAGCGGCCGCCGAAGACGGCACGGCCGCTGGCCACGGCCTCGAAGACGTCGTGCACCAGGTCCTCGGCCAGCGCCGGGTCGAGCAGGCGGCGGCGCGCGAACTGCACCAGCGCGCTGCGGTGGGTGGCCAGTTCGGCCCAGCTCACGGGGGCGAAGACTTGCGGCGCGGCGGGGGTGGCGGTGGCGATCTGCATGGTGTTCCTTCGGTGGCGGGGCGATGGCTACACTGTGCAAAGCCGGGCTCGCATCCCGCTCACCGAAGATCACAGCCAGATCACATCGGTGTAAGAACGCCGCCGCGCCGCCGACCTTTCCCCCATGCCCAGCCGCATCCTCGTTGCCGAAGACCAGGCCGACATCCGCGACCTCATCGTGCTGAACCTGCAGCAGGCCGGCTACGAGGTGACCGCGGTGGCCGACGGCCGCGCCGCACTCGCCCAAGAGACCGAGCGCGCCAGCGAGCTGCTGCTGCTGGACCTGATGATGCCGGGGCTGGACGGCCTGGAGGTCTGCAAGGCGCTGCGCGC
>CAIWPS010000513.1 GCA_903914615.1 uncultured beta proteobacterium
CGGTTTCTTCGCGATGTTCCTTGCCTACCGTCCGCTGGGCACCGAGATGCAGCGCCCGCAGCTGCCCGGGCTGCTGGCGCCGGCGCTGTGCGTCACCGACGAGTGCGATGCGCCCGCGCTGGGCGAGGTGCTGGTGCAGCGGCGCCGCCGGCTGCTGCAGTGGCGCCAGCAATGGCAGGCCTTCCGCGGCGGTGCGGGGTCGGCATTCTCGTTCGTCGAATCCTGTGGGCTGCTCTACGCCGGCAAGCTGTTGAAGCAGAGCCTGGGCGGCGCACCGCCCGCCGGCAGCGTCGAGCAGACCGGCCTGCCAGCCGTCCAGCGGGACCGGCTGCGGCCCCGCCTGCCGGACCTCGGGGTTCCCGGCAGCCCCGACCTCGAGACCCGCTGCACGATGGCCGCCACGGCCCTGGGCGCGATGGGCCTGACCGAAGACTTCGCGCGGCTGGTGCTGCTGGCCGGCCATGGCAGCCAGAGCGCCAACAACCCGCATGCCGCCGGACTGGACTGCGGCGCCTGCGGCGGCCAGACCGGCGAGGTCAATGCCCGCGTGCTGGCGCAGCTGCTGAACGAACCCGCTGTGCGCCAGGGCCTGCTGGCGCGCGGCATCCGCGTACCCGACAGCACGCGCTTCGTGGCCGGCCTGCACAACACGACCACCGACGAGTTGCTGCTGTTCGACACCGACCTGCTGCCGGCCAGCCATGGGCCGGACCTCGAGACCTTGCGCGGCTGGCTGGCCGAAGCCGGCAGCCGCGCGCGCCGCGAGCGGGCGGCTTCGCTGGGCCTGGCCGCGGCCGCCGCGGACGCCGTTGCGCTGCGCGAGCAGGTGCTGGCGCGCAGCACCGACTGGGCCCAGACGCGGCCCGAGTGGGGCCTGGCCGACTGCGCCAGCTTCATCGTCGCGCCGCGCAGCCGCAGCCGCCACCTCGACCTGCGCGGGCGCAGCTTCCTGCACGACTACGCGTGGCAGCGCGACAGCGGCTTCAAGGTGCTGGAGCTGGTGATGACGGCGCCGATGGTGGTGACGAACTGGATCAACCTGCAGTATTACGCCTCGGTGGTGGACAACCTGCGCTACGGCAGCGGCAACAAGGTGCTGCACAACGTGGTCGGCGGCCACATCGGTGTCTTCGAAGGCAATGGCGGCGACCTGCGCATCGGCCTGCCCCTGCAGTCGCTGCACGACGGCCGGGCCTGGCGCCACACGCCGCTGCGCCTGAGCGTCTACATCCAGGCGCCGCAGGAACCGATGGACCGCATCATTGCCGAGCACCCCACCGTGCGCCACCTGCTCGACCATGCATGGCTGCACCTGTTCCGGCTGGACGATGCCCAGGGCTGCTGGCGCTACACCCCGGGCGGCGGCTGGCAGGCCGTCGCGGAATGATCACGCCGGCCCGCCTGCAGCGGCTGCAGGCGGGGGCCGATCGGCGTCGATGAAGCGGAAGCGGAACGGCTACGGCCGAGGATCGGGCCCGAGGCTGCACCGGGCCACCAGCGCCTTGGCGCCGTCGGGGCCCTGCGCCTCCAGCTCGACGGCATCGCCCGCAAGACGGCCGATCAGGCGGATCGGTCCCAGGTCGAACAGGGGTGCCACGCCGCGAAAGCTGAAGCCCAGCAGCGGGCGCGCCGTCGACTGGCGGACCAACTGCAGCAGCAGCACGGCGGTCAGCGGGCCATGCACCACCAGTCCCGGGTAGCCCTCGACGCTGCGCGCGTAGTCGCGGTCGTAGTGGATGCGGTGGGCGTTGAAGGTCAGCGCCGAGAAGCGGAACAGCAGCCGCGGGTCGGGCTGAAGCGTCCGTGACCAGCCGTGCGCAGGCGGCGGCGGCAGGTCAACCGCCTGTGGCGCGGACACGGCCGCGCCGGGTTCGCGGTAGACGATGTCCTGTTCTTCTTCCAGGCACAGCACGCCGTCCTGCAGGAAGCGGTAGCCGACGGTGACGAAGGCCAGTGCGCCGCTCTTGCCCGACTTCATCGCGACATCGCGGATCGTGCCTTCGCGCCATGCCGGCCGGCCCACGCGCAAGGGCCGGTGCACCTGCACGCGAGCGCCGGCGAACATCCGCCGCGGGTAGGCGATCGGCGGCAGGAAGCCGCCGCGCCGCGGGTGGCCGTCGGTGTCCAGCCCGGCCTGTGGCGTGCGCGGCAGGAAGTGGAACCAGTGCCAGGGCAGGGGCAGCGCGTCGCCGTCGACCAGCGCGGCTCCGGGCTCGTCGAGCACGGCCTGCGCGGCCTGCGCCTGCACCCAGCTGAGCGGGTCGTCGACCCGTTCCGTGCGACCGATCCAGTCCGAGAAGTCGGTGTCCATAAGCGATTCCTATGCTGGCTTCAGAAAGTCTGCGGATTCGCGCGGGATTCCACCCGGCTGTGCGCGGCGACGGCAAATCTAACCTCATCGCAGCGAAATCGAGATACCGCAAACCGGACGGCCAAGCGCGCCACGAAGCGCACGGGCCCCCGTTGCTGCAGAGACCGCCCATGACCACCGCCCCCGCCCCGCCCGATGCCCTGCCGCTGCAAGACGTGCGCGTCATCGACGTCGGCAACTTCCTGGCCGGGCCCTATGCCGCGACGGTGCTGGGCGAGTTCGGTGCCGAGGTGATCAAGGTCGAGCACCCCGATGGCGGCGACCCGATGCGCCGCTTCGGCACCGCCACCGCGCAGCCCGACGCGACGCTGAAGTGGCTGAGCGAAAGCCGCAACAAGAAGTCGGTCACCTGCGACCTGCTGCGGCCCGAGGGCGTGGCGCTGTTCCTCAAGCTCGTGGCCAAGTCCGACGTGCTGGTCGAGAACTTCCGCCCCGGCACGATGGAAGGCTGGGGCCTGGGCTGGGACGTGCTGCACGAGGTCAACCCGAAGCTCGTGATGCTGCGCGTCACCGGCTACGGGCAGACGGGGCCGTACCGCCGCCGTTCCGGCTTCGCGCACATCGCCCAGGCCTTCGGCGGGCTGAACTACCTGGCGGGCTTTCCGGGCGAGACGCCGGTGCTGCCCGGCACCGTGCCGCTGGGCGACTACATCGCCAGCCTGTTCGGCGCGGTGGGA
>CAIWPS010000514.1 GCA_903914615.1 uncultured beta proteobacterium
ACGGCGGCCTTCAACATGCAGGACATCGTGCTCGAGCCCTATGGCGGCGAGGTGCTGCACCTGAGCGTTGCGGCCACCACCTCGCTGACCGCCATCCTGGCCGCCGGCGCACTGGCCGGCTTCGCGCTGGTGGCGCGGCTGCTCACGCGCGGTGCCGACCCTTACCGCATGGCGGCCTACGGCGTGCTGGCCGGGCTGCCTTCCTTCGCCGCGGTGGTGATGGCCGCGCCGCTGGAATCGGGCTGGCTGTTCCGCCTCGGCAGCGCCGGCATCGGCTTCGGCGGCGGCATGTTCGCCGTCGGCACGCTGATGGTCGCGATGGGCATGGAACGGCGCGAGAAGATCGGCCTCGCCCTGGGCGCCTGGGGCGCCGTGCAGGCCACCGCGATGGGCGTGGCCATGGCCGCCGGCGGCGGCCTGCGCGACCTCGTCCACACCCGCGCCGTGCAGGACTTCTTCGGCCCCGCGATGTCCGGCCCGGCCAGCGGCTACCTTTTCGTCTATCACCTGGAACTGGCGCTGCTGTTCGCCACGCTGGTGGCCATCGGGCCGCTGGTGCGGCACCGGCCGCGCGCCGCGGCCACGCCGCCGGTCCAGGCCATCGATCACTACGGGTTGGCGGAAGTCCCGCGCTGAACCCCCGCCCGCTGACCCCTACTTTTGCCAGGAGGCTTACATGGTCGAAAACGCACCGTACATCGATCTCGCGCAGATCGTCCTGTACCTGTTCTGGGGCTTCTTTGCCAGCCTCGTCTTCTACCTGCTGCGCGAGAACAAGCGCGAGGGCTACCCGCTGGACACCGACCGCTTCGGCGACCGCGTCGTGGTGCAGGGCTGGCCCGGCATACCCGACCCCAAGACCTACAAGCTGCGTGACGGCCGCGAGGTCATCACCCCCGACCGCAAGCCCGACCGCCGGCCGATCGCCGCCGAGCCGGTGGCGCCGCACCCCGGCGCCGCGCTCACGCCCACCGGCAACCCGATGCTCGACGGCGTCGGCCCGGCTTCCTACGCCCAGCGTTCGGACACCCCCGACACCACCTATGAAGGCGGCCCGAAGCTGCTGCCGCTGCGCGTGGCCACCGACCACCACCTCGACGACCGCGACCCCGACCCGCGCGGCCTGCCGGTCTTCGGTGCCGACGGCGCCGTGGCCGGCACCGTGGTCGACGCCTGGGTCGACCAGTCCGAGGCGCTCATCCGCTACCTCGAACTCGAGGTCGAGGGCAGCCGCCGCCGCGTCCTGCTGCCGATCAACTTCACGCGCATCAACCGCCGCGGCGTGAAGGTGGGCGCCATCCTGGCCAGCCAGTTCGCCGACGTGCCGGCGCTGCGCAACCCCGACCAGGTGACGCTGCTCGAGGAAGACCGCATCTGCGGCTACTACGGCGGCGGCCTGCTGTACGCCACGCCGCAACGCCTGGAGCCGCTGCTGTGAGACCGCTGCGCACCGAGAAGGCCTTCCCCATCCGCGGCATCCGCGAGGAACTGCCCGAGGGCGAGCGCGTGCTGTGGCAGGGCGCGCCCGACTGGCGCGACCTCGCCGTCACCGCCTTCCATGTCCGCCAGGTGGCGCTGTATTTCGGCGTGCTGCTGGTGCTGCGGCTGGGCTTCCTGTTCAGCGACGGCGCGACGCTGACCGGCGCCCTGCGCGGTGCGCGGCCGCTGTTCCTGGTCGCCCTGCTGGGCACCGGGCTGCTCGCCGGGCTGGCCTACTGGTCGGCGAAGTCCACCATCTACGCCATCACCACCCGCCGCGTCGTCCTGCGCGTGGGCATGGCGCTGCCGCTGATGATCAACCTGCCCTTCACCGGCATCGTCTCGGCGCGGATGGCGCAGCGCAAGAGCGGCCATGGCGACCTGCCGCTGGTGCTGCAGGGCGACGTGCGGCTGGCCTACGTGCACCTGTGGCCCTATGCGCGGCCCTGGTGCCTGGTGAACCCCGAGCCGATGATGCGCGCCGTGCCGCAGGCGGCGCAGGTGGCGCAGCTCCTGGCCGAGGCCCTGGCTTGCAGTGGCGGCACCGCCCTGGCGGCTGCGCCGCTGCCGCAGCGGACGGCTGCCGACGAACGCAAGGGCTACGGTGTCGCCGCGGCGGCCCACGGCTGAAGGACACGCCATGGCCGCCCTCGCACCCGCCCGGCGCATCACGCCGCCGCCCATCGTCGGCGCGGCGCTGCTCGTCGCCGGCGTGCTCGCCATCGTCGTCGCGGCGAAGCTGGCCGGGGCGCCGGCCGTCAAGGACGTGCCGGCACCGGTGGTGGCCGAACGCGAACTGCGCTTCGAGGACCGCGCCGACGGTGCCGTGGTCGTCGTCGACGTGCAGCGCCCCGAACGCAGCCAGGTGCTGGCCGCGGGCACCGGCACCGACGGCTTCCTGCGGGCCACGCTGCGCACGCTGGCGCGCGAGCGTCACCGCCAGGGCATCGGCGCGGCACCGCCCTTCCGCCTGAGCGCGCTGGCCGACGGCCGCCTCATCCTGGAAGACCCCAGCACGCACCGGCGCGTCGATCTGGAAGCCTTCGGGCCGACGAACGCGCAGCGCTTCGCGCGCCTGCTCGACGTGCCGCCCGCCACCCGGCCCTGAGACCCGCGCCTTCCACTTCTCCAGAGGTACCCCATGAGCCCAGCACCGGTCGAAACCAAGGAAGACGCGCTGCTTGCCGCGCGCACCAGCACCCTGCTCAGCCCGCGCTTCTACAGCACCGACTACGCGGCGATGGACAAGCTCGACGTCAGCCCGCTGCGCGCCGAGTGGGACGCCATGCTCGCCGAGTACGAGGGCGACAACAACCACGACCACTTCCAGCGCAGCGAAGACTTCGCCAGCGAGATCCGCGAACTGCCGCCGGCGCTGGCCGAGGAATTCAGGAGCTTCCTGATCTCGTCGCTGACGTCCGAGTTCTCGGGCTGCGTGCTCTACAACGAGATCAAGAAGCAGGTGCACAACCCCGACATCAAGGCGCTGATGGGCTACATGGCGCGCGACGAGTCGCGCCACGCCAACTTCCTGAACATGGCGCTGAAGGACTACGGCCTGGGCGTGGACCTCGGCGCGCTCAAGCGCACCAAGGCCTACACCTACTTCAAGCCCAAGTACATCTTCTACGCCACCTACCTGTCGGAGAAGATCGGCTACGCGCGCTACATCACCATCTACCGCCAGCTCGAGCGTCATCCCGAACTGCGCTTCCACCCGATCTTCCGGTGGTTCGAACGCTGGTGCAACGATGAATTCCGGCATGGCGAGTCGTTCGCGCTGATCCTGCGCGCGA
>CAIWPS010000515.1 GCA_903914615.1 uncultured beta proteobacterium
AAGCCCATGGTCCACGGCGCGTCCTCGCGCACGATGGCCACCAGCTGGTCGATGAGCTTCTGCTTCTCGGGGCCGTCGTCCATGGCCTTCATGCGGTCGAAGATGCGGTCGTACTCGGGGTTGGCGTAGTTGGAGGTGTTCTCGCCGTCGTACTTGGTCTTGCCCGCCAGCGTGGTGAGCAGGAAGAGGAAGTTCTCGGCGTCGGGGTAGTCGGCGTTCCAGCCCAGCCAGAACACCTGGTACTTGCCTTTGCGCACCTTGTCCTGGAACTGGTTGTTGTCGGTGGCGCGCACTTCCAGCTGGATGTCGATCTTGGCGAACTGGCGCACCACCCAGTCGATCTCGGGCTTGAACTCGGGCGAGGCGGCGGCGTAGAAGTCGTAGTTCAGCACCAGCGGCTTGCCGGTGCGGGCGTCGCGGCCGTTGGGGTAGCCGGCCTCGGCGAGCAGCTTCTTGGCGTCCTCGATCGGACGCCGCACGTACTGGCCGTTGACGACGCGGTGGGTGATGGGGTTGACGCCCTCGGGCGTGCCTTCGCGCGAGCCGAAGATGCCCTGCGGCAGCGGGCTCATCGCGGTCGAGCCCGCCTTCTTCGGGAAGACCTTGGAATATTCCTCCCAGTCGATGGCGATCGAGATCGCCTGCCGCAGCTTGCGGTTCTTCGCCTTCTGCTCGGGCGTGTCGCCGTCGCCGATGACCGGGTCGAGCATGTTGAAGGCGATGAAGTAGCTGTTGACGTCGTTGCCGCGGGCCAGGCGGAAGCCTTTGTCCAGGTACTCCCTGCGCACGTCCTCGCTGTCCTGCATGCCCACCAGGTAGCTCATGCCGGTGTCGGTGCGCTCGAAGACCTGCAGGTCGTAGTAGCCCTGGCGGAACTTGGTCTGCATCGGCACCGCCTCGCGGTCGATGGTGGAGACCAGCGTGTCGATGAAGGGCATGGTCTTGCCGCAGTCGTCCAGCAGCCCGGCCTCCTTGTCGCCGGGCATGCCCTCGCAGGGGTAGGGCTCGCCGCGGTAGTTCGGGTTGCGCTTCATCACGTGGCGGCGGTCCTTGATGTACTCGACCATCATGTACGGGCCCGTGCCCACCGGCCAGGAATCCAGCGACAGGCCGCGCTCGGCCATCCCGGGCTGGGCGTAGAAGGCGTCGGCCTCCCACGGCACCGGGGCCATGAAGGTCATCTGCATCCAGTAGCTCCACTGCGGGTACTTGCCCTTGATGCGAACGCGCAGCAGGTACTTCTCGGGCGCGCTGGCACCGGCCAGCGGCCAGCGGCGGAAGTCCAGGAAGGGCTTGTCCAGGCTGGCGCGGTCCAGGCCCGCCGTCAGCTTGGCGTCTTCCTTCTTGATGAGCTCGCCGTAGTCCTTCAGCCCGACCACGAACTCGGCGAAGGTGCTGAAGATGGGCGCCGTGATGCGCGTGGTGGCATGGCGCTTGAGCGCGTAGACGAAGTCCTCGGCCACCAGTTCGCGCGTGCCCTGCTGCTCGAAGTCCAGCGGCGTGCGGCGCGTGCCCAGCTCGCCCGGCTTCATGTGGTGGTAGACGTACTGGCCCTGCGCATCCCTGGCGAAGGCCGGGTGCGGCTGGTACAGGATGCCCGGCTTGATGGGCACGTCGTAGATGCTCTCGGCCACCGCCTCGGCGGGCGCGTCGTCGGGCAGCGGCTGGCCGTCCTTGCCGATGTAGCGCGGCTTGGCGACCTCGCGCGCCGTCTTGGGCACCAGCTGGAAGGGCCGCTTCAGGTAGTGGTAGCCGTACAGCGGCTCGTAGATCTGGTAGGTGTAGGCGGTGTCGTTGGTCCAGTACGACGCCGTCGGGTCAAGGTGGCGCGGCGAGCTTTCCTGCACCCCCGAGAACAGCGTGTTCGTGGCCGCGGCGCCGCTGGGCCAGGGGTTGTTGTCGCAGCCGGCCAGCAGCAGTGCTAGCAGGGGCAGGCCGGCCCGCAGCCAGGAAATCAAGCGTCCGCGCATGCGGTCTCCGAAGGGTCGTCGCCGCGGTCGCAGGGTGGCTCGACCGAAGGCAGAAATGCGTTCGCCTTCGCGTGGCCCGAAGCTCGTGACCGGGCGCACCGGAAGGCGTTGCGGATCATTCTAGGGGCGCGGCGCTCACCACGCGATCAGCACATTCCTGCCTTCGACCACCAGCTGCACGCGCCGGCCCACCGGCAGGCTCACCTTGGGGCTGACATGGCCGAAGGGCAGCCCCGTGAGGATGGGCGCCTTGGTCACGCTGCGCAGCCGCGCCAGCACGGCCTCCATGCCGTAGCCGCGGTCCAGCGGCACCGGCTTCCAGGCGCTGAAGGCGCCCAGCACAACGGCCTTGCAGCGCGCCAGCACGCCGGCCTGCTGCAGGTGCAGAAGGTTGCGCTCGACGCGGTAGGGATGTTCGTTGACGTCTTCGAGAAACAGCACCCCGCCCTTCACCTCAGGCCAGTGCGGCGTGCCCAAGAGCGTCGTCAGCATGCACAGGTTGCCGCCCCAGAGCAGGCCGCGCACGGCCAGGCCGTCGAAGCCGGGCCCGGTGCGAAAGCCCACGGCTTCCAGCTCGCCGCCCATGGCCTCGGTGAAGCAGTCGCGCGTGACCTCGTCGACACCACCGTCCTCCTCGCTGCGGCCGAAGTCGTCGAGTGCCATAGGGCCGGCCCAGCTCTGGGCGCCGGTGTGGGCCAGCAGGCCCATCTGCAGCGCCGTGAGGTCGCTGTAGCCGACCCAGCGCGTGCCGGCCTGGACGCTGCGGGCCAGCAGCTTCCAGTCGATGCGCTCCAGCAGCCGCGTGATGCCGTAGCCGCCGCGCGTGGCCATGGCGATGGACGGGGCGGCGCGCGCCACGCGGTGCAGCGCGGCCAGCCGCGTGTCGTCGTCGCCGCCGAAGCGCTGGTGGCGGGCCAGTGCGGCCTCGTCCAGCGCGACCTGAAAGCCCAGGGCGCCCAGGCGCCGGGCCGCCAGGCGCAGCGGCGGCGCTCGCGGCACCACGCCCGCGGGGGTGAACAGGGTCAGCGTGGTCATGGCGTGTCGGCAGGTGGCGTGTCCGCGGGCAGCGCGGCGGGGTCGAAGGCGATCTCGGTCGCATCGCCTGCCGGGATGGCTTCGTCGGGGCGCCCTGCCCTTTCGGCGCGCTGCCGGGCGCGGCGCTCCGCGAAGAAGCTGCGCAGCAGCTCGCCGCAGGCCGGGGCGAGCACGCCGCCGACGAGCTCGGTGTGGTGGTTCAGGCGCGGCTCGCCGAACAGGTTCAGCACCGACCCCGCGGCGCCCGTCTTGGGGTCGGCGGCGCCGAAGACCACGCGCCTGAAGCGCGCATGCATCAGCGCCATCGCGCACATCGCGCAGGGCTCCAGCGTGACGTAGAGCTCGCACTCGGGCAGGCGGTAGTTGCCGAGCAGCGTGGCGGCGTGGCGCAGGGCGACGATCTCGGCATGCGCCGTGGGGTCGTGGGTGGTGATGGGCCGGTTGTAGCCGGTGGCGACCACCTGCGGCCCGCCGGTCGTGGGGCGCAGGATTACGGCGCCCACCGGCACCTCGCCCACCAGCCAGGCGTTGTGCGCCTGGTCCAGCGCCAGGCGCATGCCGTGTTCGTCGCCGGCCGTCGTCATGCGGGGGCGGCCAGGCGGGCTTGCTGGGTGGGGGCGGCGGTCATCGGCATCCGGGTTACAGCGGGCGCATTGTCACCTGGGCGCGGCCTATCATCCGGGGATGTCGTTGACGCCGCTGACGCACGTGCACCCCTCTGCCGAGACCATGGCCTACCGTCGCGGCGGCAAGCACCTGCAGCTCTGGGTGCTGGCCATCGTGGCCGCGGCAGCGGCCTATGCCTGGTGCGTGGACTTCGTCACCGTCGAGGGCGAGCGAACGATCTACACCGTGGCCTGCGAAGGCGGCAGCTGGAACGGCAACCGCTGCACGGGCCGTCTGACGCCGGGGCCGCGCTTCCGCTTCCGCGCCCTGCCGGCGCATGGCGAGGTTCTCTTCTGGACCGCCGGCGCGTCCGACCCTGCGGGCAAGCTGGCGCCCTGCAAGGTGGAGAGCGGGCGCAACTGGCAATGCGATCCCGGCGCCGATTCGGCGCGCTCGATCACGCTGCAGATGCTGCGCGGCGTACCGCAGCCCGACGCGGTGCTGACCGCACGCGGCCTGCACTTCGTGCCGAAGATGCGCTGGCTGCTGTTGCGTGCCGGCATGCCCACCGGCACCCGCGCCTGAGCGGCTGAGCGGCTGAGCGGCTGCGCGGCTGCGCGGCGGCGCCCCTCAGGCCCGCGCGGCGTTGATGGCGATGCCTTCGGCGTAGCGCGGCAGCAGCGGCTGCGGCAGGTCGTGGCCCATGCCGGGCACGATGTCGCTGCTGGCCCCGGCGATGCGCGCCGCGAGGTCGCGGCCGGCCGCCACCGGCACCAGCGGGTCGGCCTCGCCGTGGATGACGTGGGTCGGCGCCTGGATGCTCGGCAGCAGCGCCGAGCGGTCGCCGTCGGCGGCCACGGCCGTGATCTGCCGCGCCGTGCCGGCCGGCCGCCAGGCGCGGCGCACCAGGGCTTGCAGGCGCTGCCGAAGCAGCGCCGGCTCGGGCGGGTAGGCCGGGCTGCCGATGACCCCGAGCAGCCCTTCCAGGTGCGCGACGACGGCGGCTTCATCGCGACCGTCGGGCCGCGCCAGCAGCGCCCGGCGCACGCGCATCGAAGGCTGGGGCAGGCGGCGCGCGCCGGTGGTGGTCATGATCAGCGTCAGGCTCTTCACGCGCTGCGGATGCCGCGCCGCCAGGTGCTGGGCGATCATGCCGCCCATCGACGCGCCGCAGACGTGCGCCCGCGCGATGCCGCGCGCATCGAGCACGCCCAGTGCGTCGGCCGCCATGTCGGCGATGCTGTAGGGCGCGCGGATGGGCAGGCGCATCGCGTAGCGCATGCCGGCCCAGGCGAGGTTGGGCACGCCCAGGTGGTCGAAGCCCTGGCTGAGCCCGGCGTCGCGGTTGTCCATGCGCAGCACGCGAAAGCCGCGCATCACCAGCAGCTGCACCAGTTCCTGCGGCCAGGCGATGAGCTGCATGCCCAGGCCCATGATGAGCAGCAGCGGCTCGGCGCCGGCTGGCCCCTGGTCGTCGACCTCGATCTGGATGCCGTTGGCCGGGACCTGCATCTACAGCGCCGACTGCGCCTGCAAGGGCGCATGGTGGGTGACCTTGAAGAACCAGCGCCGCGCGCCCTTGACGTCGAAGGGCTTCCAGGCCCTGGGGTCCTGGGCCAGGCGGTCGGCGATGGCGTAGAGCGCGAGCGGGTTCATGCCCATGCCGACGTGGCTGGCGTGGACCTCGATGTTCTCGGTGTGCGGCGCCTTCTCGTTCAGGCTGCATTGCCAGGCGACGACGCCGTCGCTCTTGCTGTACAGGCTGGTCGTCGGGCAGGCCGGCGGCGTCGAGATCTGCGACTGCAGGGCGTGGTCGTGCACCGACTGGCCGCTGACCAGTTCGTAGAAGCGCCAGGCATTGGTGGCGCGCGGAGGGCCAGCGAAGGGCGTGCCCAGCGTGATGACGCAGCGCGCGTGCTGCGGCTGTTCCTTGGCCAGTTCGCGGGCGTAGATGCCGCCCAGGCTCCAGCCCACCAGGCTGACCTTTTCGCGATGGCGTTCGGCCACCTGCTGCAGCAGTGCGCGGCACGCGTCCAGCACGCCATGGCGCGGGCCGAAGTTGAAGCCCTGCTTCCAGGCATAGGGCGAGTAGCCGCGGTCGCGCAGGAAGCTGCGCAGCGGCGCGGTGGAGAAGTCGGAGGCGCCCAGGCCCGGGAAGACGATCACCGGGTGGCCGTCGCCCGCCGGCAGCCGCGACAGCCAGGGCGCGGCGGCGAGCATGGCGGCGTATTCCCAGGGCGCGCGCGCTTCCAGCATCATCAGCCAGGGGCCCGGCGCTTCGACGAACTCGCGGCCGTCGAAGGGTGCGAAGGGCGTCGGGGCGGGCCGCTCGTGGCGGGGCGGGTGGGCGCGCGGGCGGCGCGAAGGCGTCGTCATGCGGCCATTGTCAGCCGCCGCGCCGGCGCCTGGCCGGGGGACTTGCCCGGGTCTTGCCTGTCACCTGCGAGACAGCGGCGTCGACGGCGCTGCCCACCATCTTCCGCGCCGCACCCGACACCGCGCCGCTGACGGCACCGGTGAAGCGGCGCGTCGCCTTGCTGACCATGCCTTCCACCGGCGCGTCGGGGTCGATCTCGCCGGGGCGTGGCAGCAGGCGGAGGTCGTCGAAGGCGATGGCGATGGCGTCGGCCAGTTCGCGCACGTCGGGCATGGCCTGGGCATCGGCCATGAGGCCGAAGTCCAGCGACTGGTCGTAGCTCTGCACGGTGATGTTGAGCCCCATGCCGTGGACGACGATCGACGTGGGGTAGTTGGTGAGCATGCGCGCGCCAGCCATGAACAGCGGCACCGGCGGCCCCGGCACGTTGCTGATGACGACGTTGGCCACCTGCGGGATGCGGTCGGCGACCTTGGCCTTGCCGTACAGCGCCGTGGCCGCCTCGATCAGCCAGGGGATGCCCAGCGAGGGGAAGTCGGTGGGCAGGATGCTCTTCAGGCTGCCCATGGTCGACTTCATCGCCGCGCTGGCCGCCACGATGTGGGCCAGGCGCTTGCGCGGGTCGGCGACGTTGGTGCCCAGGCTGATGAAGCTCATCGAGGCCTGGTTGTCGGCGTTGGTGTCGCCCTTGGCGCGCAGCGAGATGGGCACCGCGGCGATGAGGCTCTTGCGCGGCAGCGTGCGCCGCTTGGCGTAGTAGCGGCGCAGTGCGCTGCTGCACAGCATCAGCACCATGTCGTTGATGGTGGCGTCGAAGGCGCGGCCGATCTCCTTCAGCTCGCGCAGCGGCACGCTCACTGCGGCGAAGGCGCGGCCTGCGGTGATGGACGCGTTGAGCGGCGTGCGCGGTGCCAGCGTCAGGTTGCTGGGCGTCTTCCTGCCGCCCAGCAGCGACGAGTGCGAGACCGCCTGCGTCGCCGCGTCCTTCAAGGTGCCCACGGTGGCCGGCAGGTTGCGCACGATCTGCGCCACCTTCTGCGCCTGGTTGCCGAGCACGCCGCGCAGCATCTCGGCCATCTCCAGGCGGAAGACCTTGGTGCGCTTGGACGGCGCCACGTCGATGGCGCGAGGCTCGGCGGTGACGTCCATGATCGCATTGGCCAGCGCCACCGCGGCCTGGCCGTCCACCGCGGCGTGGTGCAGCTGGCTGTACACGGCCACACGCTTGAGGCCGTTGGCGCCGGGCGCCAGGCCCTCGAAGACATGGAACTTCCACAGCGGGCGCTTGCGGTCCAGCAGCACCGGGTGCAGGCGCGACACTGCGGCTTCCAGCTCGGCCAGGCCCGAACCCCTGGGCAGCTTGATCTCGACGATGTGCTGGCGCATGTCGGGTTCGGCGTCGACCCAGGCCGGGTTGGCCAGGTTCAGCGGCATCCACCACAGCTTGCGCCGCAGCACCTGCGCCACCGGTAGGCGCGATGTCATGTGCGCGCGCAGCGCGGTGATGTACTTGCCCTTGAAGCCCGCCGGCAGCTCCATCACGTTCAGCGCGCCCACGTGCATGGGCATCTCGGGCGTCTCGAGGTAGAGGAAGGTGGCGTCCAGGCCAGACAGCTGTTTCATGCGCGCTCCCGTGCGGGTGGCCCGCATGCTAGGCCGCGGCCGGGCGCGGCCGGCTACGGGCTGACCCTGAGCGCGGGCCGCTCAGCTGCGGCGCAGGGCGAGCGCCTCGTTGCCCACCAGCGCCACCAGCACCAGCGAGCCGCCGGCCAGCACCGCCAGCCCAGGCGCTTCGCCCGCACCCAGCCAGGCCCAGGCCACGCCCAGCACCACTTCCAAGAGGCCCAGCAGCGAGATCTCGGGCGCACTGAGCACGCGCGCCGCGGCCACCGCCATCAGGCAGGGAATGGCCAGCTGCACCACGCCCAGCAGCGCCAGCAGGCCCAGGTCGTGTGCGGAAGTGGCCAGCGGCCAGGCCAGCGGCAGCGTCACCGCGGCGCACAGCAGCGCGCCGAGCAGCACCGCCGGCAGCATGTCCTCGCCGCCACCGGCGCGGCCCTTCAGGAACTGCAACAGCGTCCAGTTGGTGGCCGCGGCGATGGGCACCGCCAGCGCCACGGCACTGCCGAGCAAGTGGCGCGCGTCGCCCAGGTGCACGTCGTGCCCGTACATCCACGCGATGCCCAGGCCGGCCAGCGCGATGGCGCCCCAGGTGCGCCGCGCCAGGCGGTGGCCCAGCACGGCGCGCGATGCCAGTGCTGTGAGCAGCGGGCCGATGGACATCGTGACCAGCACGTTGGCCACCGTGGTCAGGCTCAGGGCCACCATGTAGGCGGTGAACATGACGGCCCAGCAGGCCCCCGAGAGCCACAACGCCCGGCCGCCGCCGCGCAGCGCGCGCCACAGCGGCGCCGGCCCGCGCAGCCACGACAGCAGCGCCACCAAGGCCGCGGCGTTGAAGGCGCTGCGCCAGAAGGTGATCTCGAAGCTGCGCGCGGCGTCGAGGTGGCGGGTGACGACGCCGGCGATGCTCCACATCGACGCCGCGGCCACCATCACCCACACCGCACGGCGGTGGGTCATCGGCATCGGCCGGCTGCCTGCGATCAGTTGTCGCGGCCGGCGCGCTTGCGTTCGTGCTCGGTCAGGAAACGTTTGCGCACGCGGATGCTCTTGGGCGTGATCTCGACCAGCTCGTCGTCGGCGATGAACTCCACGGCGTATTCGAGCGTGAGGTCGATGGGCGGCGTGATCTTGATCGCGTCTTCCTTGCCGCTGACGCGGAAGTTGGTCAGCTGCTTCATGCGCGTGGCGTTGACCACGAGGTCGTTGTCGCGGCTGTGGATGCCGACGATCATGCCCTCGTACACCGGGTCGCCGGCCTTGACGAACATGCGGCCGCGGTCGTCGAGCTTGCCCAGGGCGTAGGTGAAGACCTCGCCGGCGTCCATGCTGATGAGCACGCCGTTCTTGCGCCCGGAGATCTCGCCCTTGTAGGCCTCGTAGCCGTCGAAGATGTTGCTGATGAGGCCGGTGCCGCGCGTGAGGTTCATGAACTCGTTGGAAAAGCCGATGAGGCCGCGCGCCGGAATGCGGTACTCCAGACGCACGCGGCCGCGGCCGTCGGTTTCCATGTTGACGAGTTCGCCCTTGCGCTCGCCCAGGGCCTGCATGACGCCGCCCTGGTGCTGGTCCTCGATGTCGGCGGTGACGAGCTCGATCGGCTCGTGGCGCTCGCCGTTCACTTCATGGAAGACGACGCGCGGCTTGCCCACCGCCAGCTCGTAGCCTTCGCGGCGCATGTTCTCGAGCAGGATGGTCAGGTGCAGTTCGCCGCGGCCGCTGACCTCGAAGATGCCGTCCTCTTCCGATTCCTTGACGCGCAGCGCGACGTTGCTCTGCAGCTCCTTCTGCAGCCGGTCCCAGAGCTGGCGGCCGGTGACGTACTTGCCCTCGCGGCCGGCCAGCGGGCTGTTGTTGACGCAGAAGTTCATCGTCAACGTCGGCTCGTCGACGTGCAGCATGGGCAGCGGCGCCGGGTTCAGGGGGTCGGTCAGCGTGACGCCGATGCCGATGTCCTCGATGCCGTTGACGAGCACGATGTCGCCCGGGCCGGCCTCGGTGGTCTGCCGGCGTTCCAGGCCTTCGAAGGTCAGCACCTGGTTGACGCGGCCCTTGAAGGTCTTGCCGCCCTCCTCCGGCGTGCCCTCGCAGACCAGCACGTCCTGCATCGGCTTGAGCGTGCCCTGGGTGATGCGGCCGACGCCGATGCGGCCGACGAAGGTGGAGTAGTCCAGCGACGAGATCTGCAGCTGCAGCGGCGCCGCGGGGTCGCCCTTGTGCTCGGGCACATGGTCGAGCACGGTGTCGAAGAGCGCGCTCAGGTCGGGGCCCCAGGCCTCGCCGGCCGGCCCTTCGGTCAGCGAGGCCCAGCCGTTCAGGCCCGAGGCGTAGACCACGGGGAAGTCGAGCTGGTCTTCGGTGGCGCCGAGCTTGTCGAAGAGCTCGAAGGCAGCATTGATGACGTAGTCGGGGCGCGAGCCGGGCTTGTCGACCTTGTTGACGACGACGATGGGCTTGAGGCCCAGGGCCAGCGCCTTCTTGGTGACGAAACGGGTCTGCGGCATCGGGCCTTCCTGGGCGTCGATGAGCAGCACCACGCCGTCGACCATCGACAGCGCGCGCTCGACCTCGCCGCCGAAGTCGGCGTGGCCCGGGGTGTCGACGATGTTGATGTGCGTGCCCTTCCATTCCACGGCGCAGTTCTTGGCCAGGATGGTGATGCCGCGTTCGCGCTCGATGTCATTGCTGTCCATCACGCGCTCGGCGACCTTCTCGTTCTCGCGGAAGGTGCCGCTCTGGCGCAGCAGCATGTCGACCAGCGTGGTCTTGCCATGGTCGACGTGGGCGATGATGGCGATGTTGCGGATGGCTTTGTGGGTCGTCATGGGCAGTCCTGGACTTCGATGGGGCTCAGCAGGCGGTCGGCGATCAGCTCGCCTGCGGTGATGTGGGCGGTGCCCAGAAAGGCACGCGACGGCGTGGCCGAGGCCTGCCGGTAGACGCGCACCGCGGGGCTGTCGGCCAGCGCCACCCGGCGGCGCAGGCCGCACAGGAAGCGGCCGGCCTCGTCGTCGGGCAAGCGAACTTCGGGCCAGGCAGCGACCAGCACGTCGGCGGGAAGCAGCAGGGCGTCGCGCTCGGCTTCGGTCATGGCGGCCAGCGCCTCGATGGTGACGGCCCGCTGCACGTCGAGCAGCCCGCTGCCGGTGCGGCGCAGGGCAGCCAGGTGGGCGCCGCAACCCAGGGCGGCGCCCAGGTCCTCGGCCAGCGTGCGGATGTAGGTGCCCTTGCTGCAGCGGACGTCGATCACCAGCGTGGCATCGTGCCAGTCGACGATGTCGATGGCGTGAATCGTCACGGCACGTGGCGTGCGTTCCACCTCGATGCCGGCGCGCGCGTAGTCGTACAGCGCCCGGCCCTCGTGCTTGAGCGCCGAATGCATCGGCGGCGTCTGCAGGAGGGCGCCGGTGAGGCTGCGGCAGGCGGCTTCGATGGCGGCGCGGTCGGTGGCGACCGGGCGGTCCTCGACGACCTCGCCCTCGCCGTCGCCGGTGCTCGTGCGCTGGCCCAGCCGCAATGTGGCGAGGTAGCGCTTGTCGGCGTCCAGGCTGGCCTGCGCGAACTTGGTCGCGGCGCCGAAGCAAAGCGGCAGCAGACCCGTGGCCAGCGGGTCCAGGGTGCCGGTGTGGCCGCCCTTCTCGGCGCGCAGGATGCCCTTGGCCTTCTGCAGCGCGTCGTTGCTGGTCCAGCCCAGCGGCTTGTCCAGCAGCAGCACCCCGTGCAAGGCACGGCGGGGTTGCTTCGGCGGCCGGGCGGCGGTCATCACTCGTCCTTGGCCCGCACCGAATTCGCGCGCGCGATCAGCGCCGAGAGGTCGGCAGCACGCTCGGTGGTCTTGTCGAAGTGGAAATGCAGCGTCGGCACGGTGTGGATCGAAAGCTTCTTGAAGAGGCCGTTGCGCAGGAAGCCGGCGGCCTCGTTCAACGCCGCGGCGCTGACCTCGGCGTCGCCGACCATGACCGAGAAATACACCTGGGCGTGGGCGTAGTCCGGCGAGACCTCGACGCTGTTGATCGTGACCATGCCGATGCGCGGGTCCTTCAACTCGCGAATGGCGGTGGCCACGTCGCGCTGGATCTGGTCGGCGACGCGGAAGCTGCGGTTGGGGACGGATTTCTTGTGTCGCATGGGTGGGTGCTCCTTCGACGCGGGCCCCTGAAGTGCAAACCCCGCCTCGTTTCGGAGGCGGGGTTTGCAGGTGAGGGCAAATCCGCCTTACAGCGTGCGGGCGACTTCCTTCACTTCGAAGAACTCCAGCTGGTCGCCTTCCTTGATGTCGTTGTAGTTCTTCAGCTTGATGCCGCACTCGAAGCCTTCCTTGACCTCGCGCACGTCGTCCTTCAGCCGCTTCACCGACTCGACCTCGCCGGTGTAGACCACCACGTTGTCGCGCAGCAGGCGGAAGCGGGCGTTGCGGATGACCTGGCCGGCGGTGATCATGCAACCGGCCACGGTGCCGATCTTGCTGGCCACGAAGACGGTGCGGATCTCGGCCGTGCCGATGACCTCCTCGCGCTGCTCGGGTGCCAGCATGCCGCCCATCGCCGCCTTGATCTCGTCGACCGCGTCGTAAATGATGTTGTAGTACTTGATGTCGACGCCGTTGCCTTCGGCCAGCTTGCGCGCACCGGCATCGGCGCGGACGTTGAAGCCGATGATGACGGCCTTGCTGGCGATGGCCAGGTTGACGTCGCTCTCGCTGATGCCACCCACCGCGGCGTGCACGATCTGCACCTTGACCTCGGGCGTGGACAGCTTGACCAGGCTCTGCGCCAGCGCTTCCTGCGAGCCCTGCACGTCGGCCTTGACGATGAGCGACAGCGTCTGCGCCGCACCCTCGCCCATGGCCTCGAACATGCCTTCCAGCTTCGCGGCCTGGCGGCGGTTGAGGTTGACCTCGCGGTACTTGCCCTGGCGGAAGGTGGCGATCTCGCGCGCCCGGCGTTCGTCGGACAGCACCATGAACTCGTCGCCGGCCTGCGGCACTTCGGTCAGACCCTGGATCTCCACCGGCAGCGAAGGCCCGGCGGCGTCGATGGACTTGCCGTCCTCGTCGAGCATGGCGCGCACACGGCCGAAGCTGCTGCCCGCCAGCACGACGTCGCCCTTCTTCAGCGTGCCGCTCTGCACCAGCACCGTGGCCACGGGGCCGCGGCCCTTGTCGAGCTTGGCTTCGATGACCAGGCCCTTGGCCGGCGCGTCGGTGGCGGCCTTCAGTTCCAGCACCTCGGCCTGCAGCAGCACCTGCTCGAGCAGGGTGTCGACGCCGGTGCCGACCTTGGCCGAGACCGGCACGAAGGGCGAATCGCCGCCGAACTCTTCAGGCACCACGCCTTCGGAGACCAGTTCGCTGCGAACGCGCTCGAGGTTGGCGTCGGGCTTGTCGATCTTGTTGATGGCGACCACGATGGGCACGCCGGCCGCCTTGGCGTGGGCGATGGCTTCCTTGGTCTGCGGCATCACGCCGTCGTCTGCAGCCACGACCAGGATCACGAGGTCGGTGGCCTGGGCGCCGCGCGCCCGCATCGCCGTGAAGGCGGCGTGGCCCGGGGTGTCGAGGAAGGTGATCATGCCGCGCTCGGTCTGCACGTGGTACGCGCCGATGTGCTGCGTGATGCCGCCCGCCTCGCCCGCCGCCACGCGGGCGCGGCGGATGTAGTCCAGCAGGCTGGTCTTGCCATGGTCGACGTGGCCCATGACGGTGACCACCGGGGCGCGCGGCATCTGCTCAGCGGCGTCGTGCAGCGCGGTTTCCTCTTCGGTGAAGGCTTCCGGGTCGTCGAGCTTGGCGGCCAGCGCCTTGTGGCCCATTTCCTCGACGACGATCATCGCCGTCTCCTGGTCGAGCTGCTGGTTGATGGTGACCATCTGGCCCAGCTTCATCAGCTGCTTGATGACCTCGCTTGCCTTCACGCTCATCTTGTGCGCCAGGTCGGCCACCGAGATCGTCTCGGGCACGTGCACTTCCTGCACCAGCGTCTCGGCCGCCGGCGTGTAGCTGCTGCCGTTGCCGTCGCGATCGCCGCGGCGGGCGCCGCCGCGCGGGGCGCGCCAGCCGGCACGGCCGCCGCTGCTGTCGCTGCGGCCCTTCAAGGCGGCGCGCTTCTTGGCGGCGTCGTCGGCCCAGCTGGACGAGAGCTTCTCGCTCTTGACCTGCTTCTTGTCGCCGGGCTTGGCCGCCGTGGTCGAAGGCGCACCGGGCGCGGCCTTGGGCTTGTGGATGGTGCCCTTGATGGCTTCCTTGGCGGCGGTGGCGGCATCGGCCGGCTTGGCTTCCTCGGGCTTCTTGGCGACCAGCACCTTCTTCGGCCCGGCCATCATGGCGCGGATGGCCGCGGCTTCCGCTTCGGCGGCCTTGCGGCGGCGCGCCAGGTCTTCCGACTTGGCGTTGTCCTCGGCGGCCTTGTCGGCGGCCTTGACGACGCGCAGCACGGGCTTGGGCGGCTCGGGCGGCTTGGGTGCCTCGACCGGCGCCGCGGCCACCGGCTCGGGTGCCGGTGCCGCAGCAGCGCTGCCGGGCTTGGCCTTGATGGCAGCCGCAGCCGCAGCCGCGGCGGCCTCAGCGGCCGCGGCTTCGGCCGCAGCGCGCGCGGCAGC
>CAIWPS010000516.1 GCA_903914615.1 uncultured beta proteobacterium
GGCGTGCGCGGCGGCGACGTGCTCGACGACAGCCTGGCGCGCCTGCTGCCGCCCGAGCAGCTGCTGGGCGCCGCGGCGGCCGGCCGGCTGCTGGCCGACGCCATCGCGCAGCAGCGCCGCATCTGCGTCGTCGCCGACTACGACTGCGACGGCGCCACCGCCTGCGCCGTGGCGCTGCGCGGCCTGGCGCTGCTGGGGGCCGCTGCGGCCACGCTGGGCTACGTCGTGCCCGACCGCGCGGTGCACGGCTACGGCCTGACGCCGGCCATCGTCGACCTCGTCCGCGAGCGCCGGCCGGCCGGCGTGGACCTGCTCGTCACCGTCGACAACGGCATCGCCAGCCATGCCGGCGTGGCCCATGCGCGCGAACTCGGCATGCAGGTGCTGGTCACCGACCACCACCTGCCGGCGCTGGTGGACGGCGTGCTGACGCTGCCCGAGGCCGAGGTCATCGTCAACCCCAACCAGCCCGGCTGCAGCTTCGCCAGCAAGGCCATCGCCGGCGTCGGCGTCATGTTCTACGTCCTGCTGGCCACGCGCGCCGAGCTGCGCGCGCGCGGCGCCTATGCCAGCGCGCCGCAGCCGCGGCTGGACGCGCTGCTGGACCTCGTCGCGCTGGGCACGGTGGCCGACGTCGTCAAGCTCGACGCCAACAACCGCCGCCTCGTCGCCCAGGGCCTGAAGCGGGTGCGCAGCGGCCGCATGCAGCCCGGCGTGGCGGCGCTGTTCCGCGCCGCCGGCCGCGACCCGGCGCGCGCCGCCGGCTTCGACTTCGGCTTCGCCCTCGGCCCGCGCATCAACGCCGCCGGCCGCCTGGCCGACATGACGCTGGGCATCGAATGCCTGCTCACCGACGACCCCGGCCGGGCCGCCGAACTGGCGGCGCAGCTCGACGCCATCAACCGCGAACGCCGCGAGGTCGAGGCCGGCATGCGCGAGCTCGCCGAGGCGGCGCTGGAGCGCCTGATGCCCGACGCCGAAGCCGCGCCGCCGGCGCTGGCGCTGTTCGACGACAGCTTCCACGAAGGCGTCGTCGGCATCGTCGCCGGCCGCGTCAAGGACCGCCTGCACCGCCCCACCTTCGTCTTCGCGCGCGGTGCCGACGGGCGGCTGAAGGGCTCGGGCCGTTCCATTCCCGGCTTCCACCTGCGCGACGCGCTGGACCTGGTGGCCAAGCGCCACCCCGGGCTGCTGCTGCGCTTCGGCGGCCATGCCATGGCGGCAGGCTGCACGCTGGCCGACGCGGCAGCGGGCGGCGGCGTGCCGCTGTTCGACAGCGCGCTGCGCGCCGTCGCCACCGAATGGCTGGACGCCGCGACGCTGACGCGCACGCTGCGCACCGACGGGCCGCTGGCGGTGGAATGGTTCAACGTCGAGACCGCCGCGCTGCTGGACGCCCAGGTCTGGGGCCAGGGCTTCGAGGCGCCGCTGTTCTGCGACGAGGTGCAGGTGCTGCAGCAGCGGCTGGTGGGCGAGAAGCACCTCAAGCTGCGCCTGCGCCATGCCGGCCATGAGCGCGACGCCATCTGGTTCGGCCATGTCGAGCCGCTGCCGGCACAAGCGCGGCTGGCCTTCAGGCTGGCGGTGGACGAATGGAACGGCCGCCAGCGCGTGCAGATGGTGGTCGAGGCCGAGGGCTGAAGGGCCCCAGCAACAGCGGCGTTCGCGCACGAAGTTTCCGTTCCTTACCGCCAGGCTGCCGCGGCTGGCTTCGCTTTTGCGCCGCCGCGGCCGATAAACCCGGGGACGTCACCGCGGAGAGCCTCACATGACGACCACGACCCCGGCGCGCAATGCCTTCGCCACCGCCAACCCCCACGCCCTGGCGACCATCCTGCAGGCCAGCGAGACCCAGCGCATCATCGCCGCGACCGACATCTTCGACATCGCCGGCACCAAGCTCTGGGCGCGCGACCAGCCGGTGTCGGCGGCACTCCAGCGCAAGTTGCTGGACCGCCAGCTGCGGCAGCCACTGGAAAGCTGCCTCGTCGCCGAGGACGGCGTGACGCCGGTGACGCTGGTGCAGGCGCTGCAGGACCTGCTGCAGCGGGGCGACGCGGCCCTGGCCCCGCTGCTGCGGCCCCATGCCACCAGGCTGGTCCGCGAAGCCGCCCACCTGGCGCTGCACCCGGTGGCCCAGCTGCTGCTGACGGCGGCGCAGTCGGCGCGCCCGGCCTGCTTCGACCATGCCGTCGCGGCGATGGCCCTGAACGGCGCACTGATGGCCGGCCACGGCGGCGACACGCCCGAGATCCGCCTGGCCATGCTGTGCGGCCTGCTGCACGACCTGGGCGAGATGTACATCGACCCGCGCTACGGCGAGGCCGACGCCGAGCGCGAGCTCGACTTCGTCAGCTACCAGCAGCTGGTGGTGCACCCGCACATCGGCTCGCTGCTGCTGAGCCAGCTCACGGACTACCCTGCCGTCGTCGCGCGTGCGGTGGCCGAGCACCACGAGCGGCTCGACGGATCGGGCTACCCGCATGCGCTGCAGGGCGACAAGCTGTCGCCGCTGGGTCGCCTGCTCGCCGTCACCGAGGCGGCGCTGAACGCCCTCCACGGCCCCGGCGACACGCTGCTGCATGCCAGCGTCGCCCTGCGCGCCGTGCCGGGCGAATTCGACCTGCACTGGGTCGGCCGGGTCAGCCAGGCCACCGCCACCCAGGCGCCGGCGCAGGCGGTGATGGAGGCCGCGGACATCCAGGCCCGGCTGGTGGCACTGGGCGAGGTGCTGTGCGCGGCCGAGTCCAATGTCGCGGCGCTGGCGGCGCTGGCCCGGTCACCGGCGCTGCAGCAGGCGCTGGCGCTGTCGCAGTTCCTCATCGCGCGCCTGCGCGCGGGCTGGAACGAGAGCGGCATGTGGAACCCGCGCGCCCTGAGCGGCGCCGATGCGGCCGAGGTCGAGGCGGTCGAAGACGAGCTCTATGCGCGGCTGCGCGGCGTGCAGCGCGCCACGCTGCGCCTGGCCGGCGAGCTGCCGGCCGCGGAAGCCGCCACGCTGGGCGCCTTCTGCGATTCGCTGGCCATGGGCTAGGCGGGCCGCTCAGGCCACGCGCCCGAACCACCACACCGACAGCGCCGCCGCCACCACCGCCAGCAACGCACCTGCGGCAGCGAAGAAGGCCGTGATCTCGGTCTCCTTGCGCTCGACGACGATGCGCGAGCTCAGCGACTCGTAGACCTTCTTCAGGTCCTCGGCGGTGCCGGCGTAGAAGTACTCGCCGTGGGTCAGCAGCGAGATGTTCTTCAGGGTCTCCTCGTCCAGCCGCACGCGCATGCTCCAGCCCTCGAAGCCGATGACCTCGCCGTTGGTGGTGCCGACGCCGACGGTGTAGACGCGGATGCCGTGGTCGGCGGCCATCTTGGCGGCGTCCAGCGGGTCGGGCCCGGTGGTGCGCTGGCCGTCGGTGAGCATGATGATGGCGGCCGAGTTGTAGGAGCCCGGCTCCACCGGCTGGGCCGGCCTGGGCGCCTTCTTCTGCCCGATCTCGCCGCCGGGGAAGTTGCGCTGGCCGGTGATGTGCTGGATCTCGATGCCGTCGTCGGGGAACAGCGTCGCCAGGCTCAGGATGATGCCGCTGCCGGTGGCCGTGCCGCGCTGCAGCTGGAAGCGGTCGATGGCCTTGATGACGTCGTCGCGGCTGGTCGTCGGCGCCTGCACCACCGCCGCCGTGCCGGCGAAGGCCACCACGCCCACCTGCACCTCGTGCGGCAGGTTGTTGACGAAGGCCTTGGCCGCCTCCTGTGCCGCCACCAGGCGGTTCGGCTTGACGTCCTCGGCGCGCATGCTGCCCGAGACGTCCATCGCCAGCATGATCGTGCGCTCGGCCATCGGCAGCGTGATGATGGCCGTGGGGCGCGCCACGGCCAGCAGCAGCGCCGCCAGCGCCAGCAGCATCAGCAGCGGCGGCACGTGGCGGCGCCAGCCGGGGCCGCGGCCGGCCGCCAGCCTGGCCACGCTGATGCTCGCCAGGCGCACCGTGGTCCTGCGCTTGCGCGACAGCATCCACAGGTACAGCGCCACCAGCGCCGGCAGCAGCGCCAGCAGCCACAGCAGCCTGGGCCAGATGAAGGTCATGCCGGGGCCCCGATTGGCAGTGCCCGGCGCAGGCCCGCGGGCATGCGCAAGGGCAGCTTCATGCGCGCGCGCTGGCGACGCAGGTCGGCGAAGCGCATCAGCGCGCCCAGCAGGTCGTCGTCGGTGGCCAGTTCCAGCACGTCGGCGCCGCAGTGCGACAGCGCTTCCATGAGCGCGGCTTCCTGTTCCTGCGCGATGGCGGCATAGCGCTCGCGGAAGGCGGGGTCGCTGGCGTCGATGACGAGCTGTTCGCCGGTCTCGGCGTCCTGCACGGTGACGAGGCCGACATCGGGCAGTTCCATCTCCAGCGGGTCCCACAGGCGCACCGCGACGACGTCGTGGCGGCGCGTCAGCCGCGCCAGCGCCGCTGCCCAGCCGGGCTGGCTGATGAAGTCGCTGAGCACGAAGACCAGGCTGCGGCGCTTGAGCATGCCGTCGGCGGCCTGCAGCAGCTCGGCCAGCGCCGTGGGCCCGGCGTGGGCGGCGTCGCGGGCCGGCGGCCGCGGCGCGCGCATGCGCTGCAGCAGTTCCAGCACGTGCAGCCGGGTGGCCCGCGGCGGCAGCACGGTGTCGACCTGGGAGCCGTAGAGCAGGGCGCCGACGCGGTTGCCGTGGCGGGTGATGACGCGCGCCAGCGTCGCGACGAAGGCGCTGGAGACCGCCAGCTTGGTGACGTCGGCGCTGCCGAAATCGACGCTGCCCGAGAGGTCCAGCAGGAACCAGGCGCTGAGGTCGCGGTCTTCTAGGAACTGGCGCACGTAGGGCTGCTGCAGCCGCGCGGTGACGTTCCAGTCGATGTGGCGCACGTCGTCGTGGTGCTGGTACTCGCGCAGGTCGGCCAGGTCGACACCGGCGCCGCGCCACAGCGTGCGGTAGTCGCCCTGCAGCAGGCCGTCCAGGCGGCGCATCACCGTCCACTCCAGCCGGCGCAGGAGCAGGTCGGGCGCGGCGATGGGTTCGCTCATCGTCTTCAGGCCGGCGGGGCGTGGGCCAGCGGCTTGTCGGGCGCGGGAATCTTCTTCAGCAGGCGCTGCACCAGCGCGTCCGGCGTGACGTTCTCGGCCAGCGCCTCGTAGCTGAGCACCAGGCGGTGGCGCAGGACGTCGGGCACGAGGTCGGTGATGTCCTCGGGCAGCACGTAGCGGCGGCCGCGCAGCATGGCCAGGGCCTTGCCGCCTTCGATGAGGCCGATGGTGGCGCGCGGGCTGGCGCCGTAGGTGAGGTACTTCGCAAGGTCGGCCAGGTCGTGCGCGGCCGGGCGCCGGGTCGCGCTGACCAGCCGCACCGCGTACTGCATCAGCGCCGGGTCGCAGAACACGGCGCGGCATTCGCGCTGCAGCGCCGCGAGCTGGAAGGTGTCGGCCACGGCATCGACATCGACCGCCGGGCCGGTGACGCGCTGGGCGATGACGAACTCCTCCTCCTCGGTCGGGTAGTCGACCAGCACCTTCATCATGAAGCGGTCGACCTGGGCCTCGGGCAGCGGGTAGGTGCCCTCGGTCTCGATCGGGTTCTGCGTCGCCATCACGACGAAGGGCTCGGGCACCTTGTGGCTCTCGCCGGCGATCGTCACCTGGCGCTCCTGCATCACCTCGAGCAGCGCGCTCTGCACCTTGGCCGGGGCGCGGTTGATCTCGTCGGCCAGCAGCAGGTTGGCGAAGACCGGCCCCAGCGCGGTGCCGAACTCGCCCGTCTTCTGGTTGTAGATGCGCGTGCCGACGAGGTCCGCCGGCACCAGGTCGGGCGTGAACTGGATGCGCTTGAAGCTGCCGCGCACGGTGCGCGCCAGCGTCTTCACGGTCAGCGTCTTCGCCAGCCCGGGCACGCCTTCGACGAGCAGGTGGCCCTGCGCCAGCATGGCCACGAGCACGCGTTCGAGGAAGCGGTCCTGGCCGACGACGACGCGCTTGACCTCGTAGAGCAGGCGTTCCATCAGCGTGGCGGTGGCGGCGGCGTCGGCTTGCATCGGAGGGTCCTTCAGAACGGTGGCATGCCGGCGGCGTTGGCGGCGTTCTCGATCGGCACCGCGAAGCCGATGCCGATCCAGGTGCGCTGCTCGGAGGGGTTGAGGATGGCGGTGACGATGCCCACGACGTGCCCGTCCATGGTCACCAGCGGGCCGCCGCTGTTGCCGGGGTTGGCGGCGGCGTCGAACTGGATCAGGTTGGTCAGTGTCTTCTCGCCCTCGGCCGAGCGGAACTCGCGCTTCAGGCCCGAGACCACGCCGTAGCTCACCGAGGGCCCGATGCCGAAGGGGTTGCCGACGGCGATGACGTGGTCGCCCGGCCGCAGGTCGCTGGTGCTGCGCATGGTGGCGGCTTCGAGGTCGTCGGGCAGCTTGCTCGCCTTCAGCACCGCAAGGTCGTTCTCGGGCTGGGCGCCGATCATCACCGCCTCGCTCTCGGTGCCCTCGAAGAAGCGGACGACGATGCGCCGCGCCCCGGCCACCACGTGCAGGTTGGTCAGGATGGTGCCGTTGTCGATGATGACGACGCCGGTGCCCAGGCTGCGTTCCATGGCGCGCTGCTCGGGCTTGTCCTCGCCCTTGTCCTGGTCGTCGAGCAGGCCGACGACGCGCACCACCGAGGGCAGGATGGCTTCATAGGCCTTGGCCGCCGCCGAGGGCAGGGGTTCCTTTTCCAGCGACTCGCGCACCGCGGCGTCGATGTCGTCCTGGGTGATGGGCCGGTGGCCGGGGCGCAGCGCCGAGGCCGCCAGCATCAGCGCCAGGGCGAGCAGGGCGCCGAGATCGGAGAGCGTCGTGTAGGGAAAGAGTGTCTCGCCTGTGTAGATCTCGGTGGTCGCCGTATCATTAA
>CAIWPS010000517.1 GCA_903914615.1 uncultured beta proteobacterium
CGGCTCCATGCCCTGTGCCAGCAGGCCCAGCACCATGCCGGCCAGCACGTCACCCGCGCCGGCAGTGGCCAGGGTCGGCGGCGCGTTTGCGTTGATGCAGGCGCGGCCAGCGGGCGCGGCAATGACGGTGTCGCTGCCCTTGAGCACGACGATGGCACCGCAGGCGCGCGCGGCGGCGCGCGCGCGGGTGAGCTTGTCACTGCCCATGTCGAGCACACCTTCGAACAGGCGCTTGAATTCGCCTTCGTGAGGCGTCAGCACGCAGGCGCTGCTAAGCGCCTTGAACAAGGTCTGAGGGTGGTCCTTGAAGGTCGAGAGTGCGTCGGCGTCGAGCACGGTCGCCCGGCCTGCCTTCAGCATCGCCAGCACGCGCTCACGGGTGTCCGGCCCGATACCGGCACCCGGGCCGATCATCAGCCCGGTGTAGCGGCGGTCGGCCAGCAGGTGGTCGAGGTCTTCGGGCCGGGTGACAGGGCTCACCATCACGCTGGTCAGCGCCGTGGCGTACACCGGCAGTGCCACCTCGGGCACGGCCACGGTGGTCAGGCCCGCGCCCATCCGCGCTGCTGCGCGCGCGGCCATGCGTGCCGCGCCCGTGGTCGGCCAGCCGCCCCAGATCAGCGCGTGGCCGCGGGTGTACTTGTTGCCGCTCGCCTGCAGAACGGGCAGTTGATCGGCCCAGAGCGCGGGATCGTTCTCGAAGGTGTCGGGCAAGACCTGCTCGAACACCGATGCGGGCGTGCCGATGTCGGCCACGATCAGCTCGCCGCACAAACTGCGGCCCGGTTGCAAAAGATGGCCGGGCTTCTTGCGGAAGCAGGTCACCGTCAGCGCACAGGGCACCGCGCCCACGTTGGCACCGGTGTCGCCCATCAGCCCGCTCGGCACATCGACGGCCACGATTCTCAGATTGCGCGCCGCCGCTGCGGCCAGCGTCTGCGCAGCCGCGCCTTCCAGAGGCCGGCTCAGGCCGGCACCGAAGATCGCATCGACGATCAGCTCGGCACCGTCCAGCGCTGCAGGCGTCAGCGCCTCGACCGGCCTGCGCCACAGCCCGGCGTGGTGGGCCGCTGCCCCGCGCAGGCTCTCGCGCGGCACCAGCAGGGCCACGCGCACGGGCCAATCGGCCTCGGCCAGGCGCCTGGCGGCTACGAAGCCGTCCCCGCCATTGCTGCCGGGGCCGCACAACACGAGCACCGGGCACGGCGTCCATCGTTGCATGATCGCCGCGGCCACAGGGCGGCCGGCGTTTTCCATCAGCGCTGCATCGCTGATGCCCGATGCCTCGGTCAGCCGGTCCGCCTGCGCCATCTGACTGGCCGTGAGCAGGGCTGTGTCGCAGTTCAACACAGCCGGCGCAAGGGCTCTCAAGCGACGGTGCCGCTGGCTGCAACGTGCTTGGGCTTGGGCTTCGGCTTCGGGAAGTCAGCGGCGCGCGCAACGCCCTCACCGGCCGCGAACTCCGCTTGCAATTCGCCGAGCTTGGTCATGGCGCCATCAAAGGCGTCGTCGCCCAGCAGCAGATGGTGCGGCGGCTGGCCCGATTGCACCGCCTTGATGAGCGCCTCGACGGCACGCACAGGGTCGCCCGGCTGCTTGCCGGAGGCTGCGCGGATCTTGATTCGCACGTTGCCCGCAGTGGCCATGTAGTCGTCGATCTGGTGCGCGCTCTCGTGCGCCGAGCGCCCGGCCCAGTCGGTGCGAAAGCCACTGGGTTCGACCATCATCACCGAAATGCCCAGCTCCGCCACCTCTTGGCGCAAAGCCTCCGACAAGCCTTCGACCGCGAACTTGGTGGCGCAATACTGGCCCAGCGCGGGCATGCCGCGAATACCCCCGAGCGACGAGACGTTCACAATGCACCCGCTGCGGCGCTTGCGCATATCGGGCAGCACGGCCTGGATCATGCGCGTCAGGCCGAAGACGTTGACATCGAACATCTTGCGCACTTGGGCCTCTTCGCCCTCCTCGATGGCGGCGAAGTAGCCGATGCCGGCATTGTTCACCAGCACGTCGATGCCGCCGAAACGAGCTTGCGCTGCCTTGACGGCTGCGGCCACCTGCTCGGGCCGGGTCACGTCCAGCTTCAGCACGAGCACGTTGTCGGTTGCGCCCAAGCCTTCGAGCTTTGCAGGATCGCGCGCAGTCACCACCGTGCGGTAGCCGTGGTCGATGGTCTGCCTGGCCAGTTCCATGCCGAAGCC
>CAIWPS010000518.1 GCA_903914615.1 uncultured beta proteobacterium
ATGGCCGCGCGCGGCGAGGGCGGCGTGGCCGAGGCGGCACTGTTCCGTCCCGAGCTGGTGCTGCTCGACGTGCGGCTGCCCGACTTCGACGGCATCGAGTGCGCGCGCCGGCTGCGCGCAGCGCGTTTCGCGGGCCCCATCGTCTTCCTGACCGCCGACGGCAGCGCCGACACCGTCAGCGCGGCCATCGGCCTGGGCGCCCACTCCTACCTGGTCAAGCCGGTGACCGGCGCGCAGCTGATGCCGGTGGTGCTGACGGCCCTGGCGGCGGCGGAAGCCAACAGCGCCCAGCGGCAGCAGATGCAGCAGGCGCTCGATGACAGCCGGGGCATCAGCGCGGCCGTCGGTGTCCTGGCCGAGCGCCACGGCACTTCCACCGCGGCGGCCTTCGAAGCGCTGCGCACCCTCGCACGCGGCCGCTCCCAGAAGATGGCCGCCGCAGCCCAGGAAGTCCTGTCCGGAAGTGCAAAATTACCGCAGGGACCGCCTGCTTAGGGGTGGCAGCGGCACGTCAGCCAACGCTACGATTTCGTTTCGGCTGCCCAGACCCCGTAGCCCGCGAGAGACCTGAAGCCCTGCGTTCGTGACGACGCGAGGCCGCCCTCGCGACACGGGCTCAGACATGGGTAATGGGGCAGCTTGGCAAGCACACGGTCCGTCGGCACATCGTTTGCCGACGCGGCGCATCGTCCGAGCACGACGCCCGCAACCCTCCCCCCTGCGTCCGCGTGGCCTCCCCCTGTTTTGGCCCGGCACCCTCGTGCTGCTGGCCAGGCCAGCCTGCTCCGCGCCCGTGGTCGGCACGGGCATTCAGACTCGTACCGCGTCAAGGAATTTGCAATGAAGACTCCACGTGTGACCAAATCCACCCATCGGATGCACGCCACGGCCCGGGCCGCGGCCCTGCTGGCGCTGCCGGTCTGCGGCGCCGCGATGGCCGCGGCAGACGCGCAGACCCCAGCCGGCGCACCGGAGACCATCGTCATCACCGGCACGGCGCAGCTGACGCGCAACCTGCCGGTGTCGGCCGGCAGCAAGATCGCCACCGACCCCTTGGACACGCCGCATGCCGTCGTCACCGTGCCCGGCGAGCTGCTCGAAAGCCAGGCCGCCGTCACCCTCAACGATGCCGTCAGAAACGTCAGTGGCATCAGCTTCAATTCCAACCTCGCAGGCAACCGCAGCAACCCCATGCTGAGGGGCTTCACGGTAGACGAGCACTACGGCATCCGCGTCGACGGCCTGTACAACCTCAGCTGGGCCGACTACCCGCTGTTCAACGTGGAGGCGGTGCAGGTCTTCAAGGGCGGGAACGCCGCCGGCATGGGGCTGAGCGATCCCGGTGGCTTCATCAACCTCATCACCAAGAAGGCCGACGGCAAGCGCGCCTTCGAGACCACGCAGACCGTCAACACCAAGAACGATTTCATCAGCGCCTGGGCCTTGGATGCGCCCGTCACCGACGCGCTGGCCACCCACAGCGTGGCCATCTACGGCGACGGCCCGGCGCCCTACCTGGACTCGCGCAGCGACAAGAAACGCCTTTTCCTGGCCGAGAACCTGATGCTCAAGCTAGGCACAGCGACCCAGCTGCAGGTGGACGTGCGACGCCTCTTCGACACGCAGAACTACGGCGCGGCCAGTGAGATCCCGGCGCTGGGCAACGGGCCGGCGCCCATCAACATCCGCACCAACATGAGCTCGCCGGTCGACCGCTTCAGCGTCGGCGACGACGTGGTGGACTTCATCGTCCAATCCGAGCTCGGGCAGGGCTTCAGCCTGCACAGCGGGCTGAAGTACCAGAGCGTCGACCGCTTCCGCCGCTACCTCAGCCCGAACAGTCTGACGGCGGCGGGCATCCTGGGCGCCACCTACACGTGGAGCGACCAGAAGTTCGACTACGTCAGCCTGGACAGCAACGTCGGTTACGAGGGCCGCGTCGCGGGCATGAAGACCGTGGCCGCCCTCGGCATCGACGTGCTGCACGTGCGCTCCAACGCGCTGTCGCAGAACGCGCCCAGCAACCAGAAGTATTCGATCAACATCTACGCGCCGTCGTTCGCCAACTTCACCTGGGTCTACGGCGCCGCGTCGACGACCCTGGGCCAGCAGGACTACCAGGCCCTGTACGCGCAGGACGAGCTCTTCCTCACCGACCGCCTGGTGCTCAACGTCGGTGCGCGCCAGGGCAGCAATCGCCAGGTCTCGACCGGCGTGGCCACAGTCACCGACAGCAAGTTCAGCCCCAACGCAGGCCTGAACTTCAAGCCCACGCCCGAGACCGCGCTGTACGCCGACTACGCCACCAGCTTCAATCCGCAGACCCAGGTGGCTGCCGGCTACGTGCCGCCGCAGACCAGCCGGCAATACGAAGCCGGGGCGAAGTGGGAGCGCAATGGCGCGATGCTCAATGCCGCGGTGTACCAGTGGACGATGGAGAACATCGCCACGCCCGATCCCAACAACCCCTCCAACACGGTCTATACCGGCCAGGTCCAGACCAAGGGCATCGAGCTGGATGCCAGCGTCGATCTCAGCGCCCGCCTGACGCTGCTGGGCAACGCCGCGACCACCAACGCCCGCATCACCCGCGACAACAACACCGCCGCCGGCGTCAGCAACGTCGGCCATCGCTTCGCCGGCGTGTCGCCGCAGAACTTCGGCGCCTGGCTGATGTACCACGAGGCGGCCTGGGGCGCGGGCCTGGGCGTGCGCCATGTCAGCGGTTTCCAGGGTGATGCGGCCAACGACTTCCAGTTGCCAGGCTACACCGTGGCCAGTGCCAACGCGTACTGGAAGGTGGCCGCCAACGCGCGCATGAACCTGGCCGTCGAGAACCTGTTCAACAAGGACTACTACGCCGGCGCCACCACGCGCTACAGCATTCTGCAGGGCACGCCGCTGCTGGCGACGCTGTCGCTGAACGCGAAGTTCTAGTCCTCGCCCCTTGGCGAGCCGGCCGACCTCGTCCAGGGCGAACCGGTTGCCACGAATGCGCAATGCCCCAAGCCCGACTGATCGCAATCTTGCGCACGGAAGACAAGGGTTAGGATGATCGGCCAGCGCAGGCGCGCCGCAAGGCGGCGATGCCTCGAAATTTCCACCACCACCCACCCATGGGGCCGCAATGTTCAAGTCCATCAAAGCAGGTTTGATCGTCATGCTGCTCGCCGCCGGCGCAGCGCAGGCCGCGCCCGACGACATGACGCCGCAGCTGCGCGCCAAGGCGCAGCAGGCCATCGACGCCGGCGTAAAGTTCCTGCGCAGCAAGCAGGGCCCCGACGGCTCGGTACTGGGGTCCACCGGCCTCACCGCACTGTCGCTGAGCTCCATCCTTCAGAACCCGGCGGGCGCGGACAAGGTCGACAAGGCCGTGATCGCCAAGTACGCCGGCTTTCTTGCCTCCAAGGCGAACGCCGACGGCTCCATCGTCGAGCGGGCCCACGACCAGAGCTACAACACCGCTGTCGCGATCACCGCGCTGGCCGAGACCAAGGACCCGAAGTACGCGCCCCTGATCGCGGCCGGGCAGAAGTACATCGCCAGCGCATAGATCGGCGAGTCACGCGGCTTCGCCCCGGTGGACAGCTGGTACGGCGGCATGGGCTACGGCGGCGACGAACGGCCGGACATGTCCAACCTCTACATCGCGCTCGAGGCGCTGCGCAAGACCTCGTTCGACCCCAAGGACCCGGTCTGGCAGAAGGCGCTGCTGTTCGCCAGCCGCATGCAGAACCGCAGCGAAAGCAACGACCAGAAGTGGGCCGGCAACGACGGCGGCTTCGCCTACTCGCCCGGGATGAATCCGCCGGAGATGGGTGGCGGCACGAATTCCTACGCTTCGGTCACCTCGGCGGGGCTCTACGGCCTGCTGCTCATCGGCGTGGAGAAGTCAGACCCCCGCGTCCAGGCCGCCTACAAGTGGCTGACCACGAACTACACGCTCGACACCAATTTCGGCACCAACACCAAGAACACGCTGTTCTACTTCTACGCCGCGTTCTCCAAGGTCATGGCAGCCTACGGCGAGAAGGAGTTCGTCGACGGCCGCGGCCAGCGGCACAACTGGCGCAACGAACTTGCCAGCAAGCTGATCAGCCTGCAGGAGGCCGATGGCTCGTGGATCAACCACGACTCCAAGGAATGGTGGGAAGACAAGCCCCAGCTCGCCACGGCGTGGGCCGTGCAGGCGCTGGAACATGCGATGAAGTGACAGCCCGCGCGGCGCGCCTAGGCGCGCGCCGCAGGCACCATAGGCAGCGCCAGAAGGCGCGTGCCGCGCAGGAGCTCCACGCGCACCTCGCGGCCGACGCGCTCGCCGCCGAGCAGGCGGTGCAAGGCATCGACGTCAGGCGTGGCCGCTTCGTCGACGCGCACGATGCGATCGCCGGCGCTCAGCCCGGCCTGCCGTGCCGGGCCCTCGGCCAGCACCTCGTTGACGGCCACCGCGCTGGGCGCGGCCAGGCCGTGGTGCACCACCGTGCGGCGTGGCAGGGCCACGGTCTCGGCGGCGATGCCCAGCCAGGCGCGGCGCACGCGGCCATGGCGCAGCAGTTCGCTGAGCACCCAGCGCGCGGTGTCCGCCGGAACGGCAAAACACAGCGCCTGCGCCCCGGCGATGATGGCGGTGTTGACGCCGACGACGCGGGCCTGGGTGTCCAGCAGCGGCCCGCCTGAGTTGCCGGGGTTCAGCGCCGCATCGGTCTGGATCACGCCTTCGATGAGCCGGCCCGATCGCGCGCGCAGCGAGCGGCCCAGCGCGCTGACGACGCCCGTGGTCACCGTCTGCGACAGGCCCTGAGGGTTGCCGATGGCGATCACCACCTGGCCCACGCGCAGCGCCGACGTGTCACCCAGCTGCAGGTGCGGCAGCGCGCCGGCGGCACCGATGCGCAGCACCGCGAGGTCGGTGTCGGCGTCGCCGCCGACCAGCGTGGCGGCATGCTCGCTGCCGTCGTCCAGGGTGGCCGTGATGTCGCCCCCGGCCGCAGCGACATGGTGGTTGGTGAGCAGGTAGCCGTCGGGCGTGACGAGAAAGCCCGACCCCGCAGCCCCACGGCCCGCGCCGCGGCCCTTGCGACCCTGCAGGCGCAGCGCCAGCACGCCAGCGCGGGTGCGCGCCAGCGTAGCGACCACGGCCTGCGAATAGGCGTCGAGCAGCGCGAAGTCGCCGTCCATCACAGGCCGATCAAGCCCAGCCGCAGCCCCAGGCTGACGGCCTCGGCGCGCGTGGCGGCGCCGACCTTGGCCAGGATCTGGCCGACGTGGTACTTCGCGGTGTGGGCCGAGATGGCCAGCACGCCGGCAATGTCGCGGTTGGACAGGCCCTTGCCGACGAGCTCGAAGACTTCCAGCTCGCGCGGCGTCAGCGGCTCGTGGTCCAGCACCGGCGGCTCGGCGGCCCCGGCCCAGGGCTCGGCAGGTTCACGCACCGCCAGGCCCTGCAGCACCGCGGCCACGGCCGCGCGCAGCTGGGCCGGGCTGGCGTCGGGTGACAGCAGCGCCAGCGGCCGCGTGGCAGGCTGCTGCGCCACGGCCCGCAGGTCCGCACCCAGCAGCACCGCGGGCAGGTCACGCGGCAGCGCGGCGTTCAGCGCCAGAGCCTGCGCCCCGTCGCGCGCGTGCAGCACAGCAGCGGCGGCGCCGTCGCCTTGTTGCGGCGGCTGGTCCTGCAACCGCACCTGCCAGTCGGCCACGCCGGCCAGGGCCGCAGCCAGGCCGCTGGCCAGCAGCGGGGCCGGGGCAACGACGGCGATGCGGGTCATGCAGGCAGCCTCAATGGCAAGCCGAGGGCGGCCGCTCGGCGACGTCGAGAAGCAGGTCCTGCGCCTGGCCGCCGCGCGCCACCTGCAGGCGCAAGCGGCCGCCAATCTGTTCGGCCAGGCAGGCG
>CAIWPS010000519.1 GCA_903914615.1 uncultured beta proteobacterium
CTTGCAGGTACTGCAGCAGGTCGTCCAGCGTGGCGATGGCCACCACCGGCAGCTTGAGCTGCCGGGTCACGAACTGCACCGCGCTCCAGGGCGCGTCCTCACCGCCTTCGGTGGCGCGTTCCTGGCGGTCGAGCGCGATCGCCACGCCGGCGGGCTCGGCGGCGGCGGCGCGGATCAGCGCCAGCGACTCGCGCACCGAGGTGCCGGCGGAGATGACGTCGTCGACGATCAGCACCCGGCCGGCCACCGGCGCACCGACCAGCGTGCCGCCTTCGCCATGGTCCTTGGCTTCCTTGCGGTTGTAGGCGTAGGGCAGGTTGCGGCCGCGCCGCGCCAGCTCCACGGCCAGCGCGCTGGCCAAGGGGATGCCCTTGTAGGCAGGGCCGAAAAGCATGTCGAAGGCAGGCGCATCGCCGCTTTCCAGCAGCTTGCGTGCATAGAATTCGGCCAGCCGGCCCAGGCGCGCGCCGTCGTTGAAGAGCCCGGCATTGAAGAAGTAGGGCGACAGGCGGCCGGCCTTGGTGCGGAACTCGCCGAAGCGCAGCACGCCGGCGTCGAGCGCGAACTTCACGAACTCCTGCGCCAGGCCGGGGGCGTCTGCTTTGCTCATCATCCTGACAGGGGTTGCTTTGGCTTTCCGACTGATCACGCTCAATGTCAACGGCATCCGCTCCGCGGCGAACAAGGGCTTCGTCGAATGGGCCCAAAGCACCGGCGCGGATTGTATGGGCGTGCAGGAGCTCAAGGCCCAGACCGAAGACATGGCCGGGCACCTGGACCGCGTCGCCGGGATGCAGGGCCATTTCCATCATGCCGAGAAAAAGGGCTACTCGGGTGTCGGTTTGTACACCCGCCATGCGCCGAGCGACGTCGTCGTCGGCATCGGGCACAAGCTCTTCGACGCCGAGGGCCGCTGGGTCGAGACGCGCTACGACACGCTGCGGCGCAAGCTCAGCATCATCAGCTGCTACTTCCCCAGCGGCTCCAGCAGCGAGGAACGCCAGGCCGCCAAGTTCCGCTTCCTGGCGCGCATCTACCCGCACCTGGTGAAGCTGAAGGCCGAGCGCGAATTCATCCTCGTCGGCGACGTCAACATCGCCCACCACGAGATCGACCTCAGGAACTGGAAAGGCAACCTGAAGAACAGCGGCTTCCTGCCCGAGGAACGCGCCTGGATGACCAAGCTGCTCGACAAGGGCGGCCTCGTCGACGTCTTCCGCCGTCTCGACCCGCGGCCCGACCAGTACACCTGGTGGAGCAACCGCGGCCAGGCCCGGGCCAAGAACGTCGGCTGGCGCATCGACTACCACCTCGCCACGCCGGGGCTGGCGGCCACGGCGCAGCGGGCCTCGATCTACACCGACCAGCGCTTCTCCGACCATGCGCCGGTGACCATCGACTACGGGTTCACGCTGTGAAGCTCGCCAGCGTGGCGGCCCTGCTGCTGGCCCTGTCCGGCATGCTCCCGCGCAGCGCCGCCGCGCTGCCCACCGAGGCCTATGCCCGCCCGCCGCAGGCCCAGGGCGTGGCGCTGTCGCCCAGCGGGCAATGGTTCGCCGCCATCGTCAACCGCGAGGCCGACAGCGTGGTGGTGGTGCGCCCGGTGGACGGCAGCGCGCCGCCGCGCGCGCTGGTGACCAGCGACAACCGCGAGTCCACCCTGGCCTGGGTGCACTGGGCGAGCGAACAGCGCCTCGTCATCAGCCTGCGCTTCCCGTCCACGCGCTGGGGGGCCGATTCGGTCGAAACCCGTCTCATCGCCATCGACCGCGACGGCAGCGACAGGCGCGGCCTGGTCGACCCGATCGGGCCGACGAGCAGCGTCACCGGGCAGGTCCAGGACGTGGTGGTGGACTGGCTGCCGCAGGACGGCCACCACATCCTCGTGCAGCGGCAGGTCGACCTGCGCGACATCTGGCCCGGCGTCTTCAGGCTGGACATCGACAGCGGCCGCAGCGAACTCGTGCAGGGCCGCCGCGCGTTCGTGCGGCGCTGGCTCACCGATGGCGCCCACCGCGTGCGCGTCGGCTTGCGCCAGGAAGGCACCCAGGTCGAGGTGCTGCTGTGCGACGCCGACGGCGGCCACTGGCGCAGCGCCTGGTCCTACGAGCTGTTCTCGCCGCAGGCGGTGGAGCCGCTGGGCTTCGGCGCCGACCCCGACCGGCTCTACGTGCGCGCCGACCACGAGGGCCGGGCCGCGGTCTTCGAGGTCGACCTGCGCGACCCGGCGCTGCCGCGGCGCCTGCTGGTGGCCGCGCCGGAGGGCGACGTCGAAGGCCGGCTCGTCGTCGACCCGGCCACAGGCAAGGCGCTGGGGCTGAACGCAGCGCCCGCCGGCCGTGCCGCCGAAGGCTACTGGGACGATGCCGGCAAGGCCCTGGCCAGGTCCATCGACGAGGCGCTGCCCGACCGCTACAACCGCCTGCTGCAGTTCAGCGCCGACGGCCGCCACTACCTGCTGCACAGCAGCGGCAACGGCATCCCGGGCCAGTTCTTCCTGGGCGACCGCACGCAGGGCAAGCTCGAGGCGCTGGCGCGCCAGTACCCGGCGCTGCCGGCGCAGGGGCTGGCGCGCAAGTCGCGCCACACCATCGTCGCCCGCGACGGCCTGAAGCTGCCGCTGCTGCTGACCCTGCCCGCGGGCGTGAACCCTGCGGCCAGCCCGCTGCCCGTGGTGGTGCTGCCGCACGGCGGGCCGATCAGCGAGGACACGCTGGACTTCGACCCCCTGCCGGCCTTCCTGGCCGACCGCGGCTACGCCGTGCTGCAGGTCAACTTCCGCGGCTCGGGCGGCCAGGGCTGGGAGCACCGCAATGCCGGCCTGCAGCGCTGGGGCCTGGAGATGCAGGACGACATCAGCGACGCCGTGCAGTGGCTGCTGCAGCGCGGCACCGCCGACCCGGCGCGCGTGTGCATCGTCGGCGGCAGCTACGGCGGCTACGCGGCGCTGATGGGCGGGGCGACCACGCCGCAGCTGTACCGCTGCATCGTCAGCGTGGCCGGCGTCACCGACCTCGTGGACATGGCCACGCGCAGCGCCGGCTACGTCAACGGCAGCGACGTCTTCGGCCGCATGGTCGGCGCGGCCTGGGGCGACCGGGCGCGGCTGCAGGAAACCTCGCCGGTGAACCTGGCCGTGCGTTTCCGCGCCCCGGTGCTGCTGGTGCAGGGCACGCTGGACCGCAGCGTGCCTGCCAGCCAGGCCACCGCGATGGCCGAGGCGCTGAAGGCCGCCGGCAAGGACTACCGGCTGGTGATGCTCGAAGGCGGCGACCACAACCTCAGCCATGCCCCGCACCGGCTGCAGTTCTACCGCGAGCTCGAGGCCTTCCTGGCGCAGCAGCTGCAACCCGCGCCGCGGCCCGGCGAGCCCGCGAACCGCCCCTGAACCGCCGCGGCGGCGCGTGCTCCAATGCGCCATGGACTTCCTGACTACCGGCGACGGCCTGAAGCTGCACCTGCGTCGCTGGCCGGCCGCCGGCGCCGCGCGCGGCACGGTGCAGATCGTCCACGGCCTGGGCGAGCACATCGGCCGCTACGAGGCGCTGGCGGCCACGCTCAACGCCGCCGGCTGGCACGTCGCCGGCCACGACCAGCGCGGCCATGGCTGCAGCGAAGGCGCGCGCGGGCGCATCGACGGGCGGCTGGTGCTGCTGGCCGACCTCGCCGCCGTCACCGACCACCTGCGCGGCGAAGGCCACCACGTGCTGCTGGGCCACAGCATGGGTGGGGTGGTCGCGGGGCGCTTCGTCGCCGAAGCGCTGAGCCCGCGCGCCGCACGCTGGGCGCGCGATGTCGACGGCCTGGTGCTGTCCTCGCCGGCGCTGGACACGGGGCTGGGCACGGCGCGCCGCGCGCTGGTGCGGCTGCTGTCGCGGCTGGCGCCGAACCTGCCGCTGGGCAACGGCCTGAAGCCGGAGTGGATCAGTCGCGACCCCGAGGTCGTGCGCCGCTACGTCGCCGACCCGCTGGTGCACAAGCGCATCACGCCGCGGCTGGCGCGCTTCATCGTCCGCGAGGGCGGCCATGTGCTGGACCAGGCCGGGCGCTGGAAGCTGCCGACGCTGCTGCTGTGGGCCGGCGCCGACCGTTGCGTGGCGCCGGTCGGCAGCGCCGCCTTCGCCGCCGCGGCGCCGCCGTCCGCGGTGGCGTCGCAGTGCTTTCCCGGCCTCTTCCACGAGATCTTCAACGAGCCCGAACACGAACAGGTCACCACGGCGCTGACGCAGTGGCTGGCTCGGTTCTAGACTTCGCGCTTTCCCCGGAGCTGCCCTGATGAACGCACCCCTGCGCACTGCCGAAGCCGAGGCGCTCGCCGCCCTGGGCCCCTTTTGCGACGAAGCCTGGGACCAGCGCATCGTGCCGGCCCTCACCGACTACATCGCGGTGCCGGCCAAGAGCCCGATGTTCGACGCCGACTGGGCCGCGCACGGCCTCATCGACCGCGTCGTGCGCGACGCCGCCGCCTGGGTCGAGGGCCGCAAGGTGGCCGGCCTGAAGCTCGAGGTGGTGAGGCTCGAAGGCCGCACGCCGGTGATCTTCTTCGACATCCCCGCCACCAAGGCTGGCGGCGGCGACACCGTGCTGATGTACGGCCACCTCGACAAGCAGCCCGAATTCAACGGCTGGCGCAGCGACCTCGGCCCCTGGACGCCGAAGTACGAGAACGGCCTGCTCTACGGCCGCGGCGGCGCCGACGACGGCTATGCCGTGTACGCCGCCATCACCGCCATCGAGGCGCTGGACAAGCAGGGCATCCCGCGGCCGCGCTGCGTCGGCCTGATCGAGGCCTGCGAGGAAAGCGGCTCGCCCGACCTGCCGGCCTACCTCGCGGCGCTGAAGCCGCAGCTCGGCAAGGTGGGTCTGGTCGTGTGCCTGGACAGCGGCGCCGGCAACTACGACCAGCTGTGGCTGACGACCAGCCTGCGCGGCATGGTCAGCGGCGTGCTGAAGGTGGAGATCCTCAGCGAGGGCATCCACAGCGGTGATGCCTCGGGCCTGGTGCCCAGCAGCTTCCGCATCCTGCGCCATGTGCTCGACCGCCTGGAAGACAGCGCCACCGGCCGCCTGCTGCCCGAGAGCTTCCACTGCCAGGTGCCGGCCTCGCGGCTGGCGCAGGCGCAGGCCACCGCGGCGATCCTGAAGGACGAGGTCTGGAAGCGCATGCCCTGGGCCTGCGGCGCCGACGGCGGCCCGACGCTGCCGACCACCACCGACCCCGTCGAAGGGCTGCTCAACCGCAC
>CAIWPS010000520.1 GCA_903914615.1 uncultured beta proteobacterium
GCCGTGGCCCCGGGGCGCCAGCGCGCCAGCGCCCCCGACGACGGGCCGGGCCTGTACACCTTCGTGGTGACGACGGCGCAGGGCACGCAGCGGCAGCTGCACCTGCGCCACGAGGCCGCCGAGGACGAGGCCTACGGCACCCAGCCCCTGCTGGCGGCCTGGCAGGCGGCCGGGCTCATCGCACCATGGAACCCGGCGCGGCTGGCGGGCGGTAAAGCGCAGCCGCACCCGCCGGACCGTTCGCTGCTGGCGCTGGCGCTGGCGCTGTTCCTGGCCGCAGTGCTGGTGGACCGGCTGCGTGTCGACGTCGCAGCCATTGGCCGGCGCCTGCATGCACTGCGCCGCCGCAGCACGGCTTGAGCCGGCTCAGGGCCCCGGCAAGGGCAAGGCCGTGGGCCGGGCCAGGTCGTCCAGCGTCAGCCCCTGCTGGCGCAGCAGCGCTTCCAGCGCCGGCAGCAGCGGGCCCAGGCGCTCGTCGATGGCGTCGCGCACGGTGTCGACGAAGACCTGCGTCTGGCGCTCGATCTCGACGTTCAGCAGCTCGCCTTCGGCCTTGTCGGAAAAGGTCGTCATGCGCAGCGTCTCGGGAATCAGCCAGACCTCGAACCAGCCGCTGCCGTCGCGTTCGCGCTGCGCCTGCGCCACCGTCAGGCTGGCGCCGTTGACGGCGATGTAGCCCTTGGCGAAGACATAGCGCATCCACGGCGCGGCCACGGCAATGCGCAGCACGCAGTTGTTCTCGGGCCGGCGCACTTCGGCCACGCGGGCGGTGAAGTCGATGTGACCCGACAGCGGGTGGCCGCCGATCTCGGCGCCGTCGCGCGCCGCGCGCTCGACATTGACGCGGCTGCCTGCGGCCAGCCCCGCCAGCGTGGTCAGCGCCAGCGACTGCTGCATGACATCGAAGCGGGCCGCATCGCTGCCGTGCAGTGCCGTCACCGTCAGGCACACGCCATCGACGGCCACGCTGGCGCCGATGGCCAGGCCTTCGGCGAATCCGGCCGGGAAGGCGAGCGTGAAGCTGCGCAGGCCCGGCCGGTCCGCCAGCGCGGCGACGCTGGCGATGCCCTGGACGATGCCGGTGAACATGGTCGACGTGCTCTGCAGCCGGCTCAGGCCGCCGAACCGGCGTCCAGCGCCTGCGCCGCCGGTGCGGGCTCGCTCTTGCGGTGGTCGCTGCCGATGAAGAGGTACATCGCCGGCACCACGAAGAGCGTGAACACGGTGCCGATCGCCATGCCGCCGCAGATCACAATGCCCATGGCCTGGCGACCGGCGGCGCCGGCGCCCGAGGCGATGACCAGCGGCACGACGCCGAAGACCATCGCCGCCGTCGTCATCAGGATCGGCCGCAGCCGCAGTCCGGCCGCTTCCTCGATGGCCTCGCGCTTGGTCTTGCCCTCGCGCTGCAGGTTGTTGGCGACCTCGACGATGAGGATGCCGTGCTTGCTGATCAGCCCCATCAGCGTCACCAATCCGACCTCGGTGTAGATGTTGACCGAGGCGAAGCCGAGGAAGGTGAAGATGAGCGCACCGAACAGCGCCAGCGGCACCGACACCAGGATGACCACGGGGTCGCGGAAGCTCTCGAACTGCGCCGCCAGGGCCAGGAAGACGATGACGATGGCGAAGGCGAAGGTCAGGCCGAAGCCGCCCGATTCCTGCACGAACTGGCGCGACAGCCCGGCGTAGTCCACCGTGTAGCCGCTGGGCGCCACGTCGGCCACGGCCTGGCGCAGGAAGTCCAGCACCTCGCCCTGCGACTTGCCCGAGACGCCCGAGATCGTCACCGAATTGAGCTGCTGGAAGCGGTTGATCGACTCCGGCACGACGTCCATCTTCAGGCTGGCCACGGTGCTGGCCGGAATGACGCTGCCGGTCGGGGTCTTGATGTAGAAGTCCAGCACGTCGGAGGGGTTCAGGCGGTCGGTCTGCAGCACCTGCGGAATCACCTTGTACGAGCGCCCGGCAATGGAGAAGTAGTTGACGTAGCCGCCACCCAGCGCCGCGCCGAGCGCGTTGCCGACGTCGGCCTGCGTCAACCCCAGGGTGGCGATCTTGTCCTTGTCCACCACCACCGTGGCCTGCGGCTTGTCGAGCTTGAGGTCGACGTCGGAGAAGTAGAACAGCTGCGCCTTCTGCGCCCTGGCCACTACTTCCTGGGCGACGGTGTTGAGGTTCTCGAAGGGCTCGGTGCTGGTGATGACGAACTGCACCGGCAGCCCCGACGAACCGGGCAGCGGCGGGAACTGGAAGGCGGCCACGCGCACGCCGGCGATCTTGTTGAACTGCGCCTGCAGGTCCTGCTGCAGCTGGTGCGCGTTGCGCGTGCGATCGCCCCAGGGCTTGAACAGGATGCCGCCGAAGCCCTGGTTGATGGTGGGCGCGCCGGTGATCTGGAACATCTGCTCGTATTCCGGCATCGCGTGCGCGATGTCGAACACCTGCTCGGCATAGGTCTGCATCTGCTGCGCCGTGGCGGTCGGCGGGCCCGTCACCAACGAGCCGACGATGCCCTGATCCTCCTCGGGCGCCAGTTCGGACTGCGACATCTTGAACATCAGGAAGGCGCAGGCCATCAGGATGACGCCCATCACGATCAGCACCGGCCAGGTCTCCAGCACGCCGTGCAGCGCGCGGTGGTAGCCGTGCTGGACCTTCTCGAAGCCGCGGTCGATGAGCTTGACGAAGCGGCCCTCGTCCTGCTCCTTCCTGAAGA
>CAIWPS010000521.1 GCA_903914615.1 uncultured beta proteobacterium
CAGTCGAGCGCGCGCTGCGGAATGTGGTCCCTCAGGCCGAATTGGGGGAGCGGGTCGAGGCGCTTGCGGTCAGCCTGGATGTGCTGGCGAAGTCGATACGGCAGGTTCTGGGCGACTGATCTGCCCGATGCGCCCTGTACCTCATAGTTAACATAATATACATCGTACACACTATCTGGTGCCGGTGCGTTGGCAAGGAATGGCCGCTCAAACCTCTCGCGCCGATGTACGGCTGACCTGCTGCAGCGCTACGAGCCCCCCATTGGTGCCGGGCATAGTCCCAGCAGCTGCGTGCGACCGTCAGCCCACCTTGCCTTCGCGCGTCACCACGCCATCCTCGATGTCGACCTCACACGCCGACTCGGCGTTCGCTGCCTGCCCGGGCGCCGGCCGATCCAGCGGGCGGCACAGATGCCGGTTGAGTTGCCCCAGCCGCTCCGACCTTTCCACCGCGGCGAGTACGACCTCGGGGTTGATCATCAGCATGAAAGGGTTGCGTTCCGCTGCGCGCTGTGCCATCGCTTCACTCCGGGGGCTGGGGAATCCAGCCTATCGTCAAATTTAAGCCGATATGCAACTTCGCCCAGGTCAGGGTCTGGACAAATCCGATGTCGGATGACATCTGACACGAACATGCGGCTCAGCGACCAGCCAGGTCCAGACGCTGGGCCAGCGACTCGCGGCCTGCCAGGCGCGCAAAGTCCGCGGCATTCAGGCCCGCATCGTTGCGCGCCTTCAGGCTCGCGCCACGGGCAAGCAGCATGTCAACGGCTTTTTCGGGGCCGTAGCGCGACGCCATCATCAGCGGCGTCGTGCGATTGGGTGATAGCGCCTCGACCGCGGCGCCGCGGGCAAGCAGCAGGGCCACGACTTCGGGCTCGGGACCGCAGGCGGCGTAATGCAAGGGTGTCCAGCCGGGACGGTTGACCTGGGCGCCCCGGTCGAGCAGCCGCTGCGTCCATTGCGGCTGGCCGCGCAAGGCGGCCATCATCACCGGCGTCTCGTCGGCGGGTGTCGTCGCGTCGACCTTGATCTGCGGCGCGGCCAGCAACGCCGCTGCCACTTTGGGCGAGCTCTCGCGCAGGGCCAAGGCCAGCGCGGGCACGCCCTTTTCGTCGACTGCGTTGGGGTCGAAGCCGCGTTCGAGCAGCTGCGTCACGGTGCGCGCGTCGTCCAGCCTGACGGCACGGAAGAAGTCGTCGGAGGTTCCTGCGTTTGCCGATGAAGTGCAAACAAGAACAACAAGATAGAACAGGTTTCTCATGTAATGCGAGAGCTTTCTAACGTCGATTCAGCCAGCACCGGCAGACCGAAAAGCCGCTCGAAATTGGCACTCGTTGCCCGCGCCACATCTTCCACGTGGAGGCCCTTGCAGGCCGCGAGATGGGTGGCGACATGGGCGACCCAGGCGGGTTGATTGACCTTGCCGCGGTGCGGCATCGGCGCCAGGTACGGGCTGTCGGTCTCGATAAGGCAATGGTCGAGCGGCACGAACTTCGCCACTTCCCGCAGGTCCTGGGCGTTGCGAAAACTCAGGATGCCCGAGAAAGAAATGTGGAAACCCAGGTCCAGTGCCGCGCGGGCCACCGCCATGGTCTCGGTGAAACAGTGGAAGACGCCTAGTACCTCGCCCTGCCCTTCCTCGGCCAGGACGGCGAGTGTGTCGGCGCTGGCGCTGCGCGTGTGCACGACCAGGGGCAGGCCGGTGGCGCGCGCGGCACGGATGTGAACGCGGAAGCGCTCGCGCTGCCAGGCCATGTCGGCCACGCTGCGGCCGTTCAGGCGGTAGTAGTCGAGCCCTGTCTCGCCGATGCCGACGACCCGCGGCAGGCGCGCGCGCATCAACAGGTCTTCAATTGCCGGCTCCTGCACGCCTTCGTTGTCGGGGTGGACGCCCACGGTGCACCAGAAGTTGTCATGGTCCAGCGCCAGCGCGTGCACGGCCGGGAACTCTTCCAGCGTCGTGCAGATGCACAGGGCCCGGTCCACCTGGGCCGCTGCCATCTCGCGGCGGATCTCAGGCAGCCGCCCTTGCAATTCGGGCAGGCTCAGGTGGCAGTGCGAATCGACGAACATGGCGGCTATCGACCGTCGGCGAGCGGATGGCCGGTGGCCCGTGCCGGCCGTCGGCTCACAGCGTCTGCGTCGGCTTGGCCGAGGAGATGCTGGTGCCCAGCACTTCCTCGATCTTGATCTTCAGCTGCCGCGACTTGTCGTCGTTGGGGAAGCGCACCCCCACGCCCTGGGTGCGGCCACCCGAGGCATTCGCCGGCGTCAGCCAGGCGACCTTGCCTGCCACTGGAAAGCGCTGCGGGTCGTCGGGCAAGGACAGGAGCAGGTAGATGTCCTCGCCCAGCCGGTACTCGCGCGTCGTCGGCACGAACAGACCGCCGTCGGTGAAGATGGGAATGTAGGCCGCGTACAGCGCACCTTTCTCGCGAAAGACGAGCTGGATGACGCTGGGCCGGGCCTGGGCTGCCGTGCCCGCAGACACCGGCGGGCCCAGGCCGCCGGTGCGGGTGGGGACGCGGTCGTTCATGGCCGCAGTGTATCGAAGCGGCGCTCGCGCGCCACGCTCGAAGGCAGGGGCAGGGTCAGGGCCGCTGCACCGGCCTGCACCAGCGCGTCGATCAGCAGGCCTTCGTTCCACGGGTGCTCGTCGTGGCGGGCGACGCGCTGCAGTTCACGCGACCACGCTGCCAGCGCGACAGGGTCGGCGCGGGCCGGCAGCGCGTCTTCCGGAAAATAGCGCGCAGCGCCGCCACCGGCGCGCGCAAGGGCGTCATGGCACAGCTTCATCAGCGCGTCCACCGCGCGTGGCACCGGCCAGCCTGCCAGGCTGGCGGCCTGCCCACGGGCAACGGCCTGCGGCAGGGCGGCCCAGGCAGCGGCAGTGACCTCGTCCTGCAGCAGCGCCAGCGCGTCCAGCGGCCGTCCAGCACAGGCCGCAAGCAGCACGGCGGCATCGGCCGCGCTCGCCACGCCTTGCGACTGCAACCATGTCACCGCAGCCGCTGCTGCGGGTGCGCCCAGCGGCAGGGTCTGGCAGCGGCTGCGCACCGTGGGCAGCAGCCAGGCCGGGTCGGCGCAGGTCAGGACCAGCCGGGTGCCGGCCGGCGGTTCCTCCAGCGTCTTCAGAAGCGCGCTGGCGGCCTGCAGGTTCAGGCTGTCTGCCGGGTGCAGCACCGCCACCTTGCCGCGGCCGCGGGCGCTGGTCATGGTCGACCAGTCGATCAGCGCGCGCACTTCGTCGATGCGGATCTGCTTGCTGGGCTTGCGCTTGCCCTCTTCGGTGTCGGGCCGGTCGTCGGCCAGCGGCCAGTCGTGCAGCCGGCGCAGGGTTTCGGGCAGCAGCACCATCAGGTCGGGGTGCAGCTTCGCCCGCACGAGCCGGCAGCTGCCGCAATGCCCGCACGCGGGTGCACCGGCGCTGCCAGGCGGTGCCGACTCGCACAGCCAGGCCTGCGCCAGCGACACCGCGAACGGCAGCGCGCCAACGCCCGGCGAGCCATGCACCAGCAGGGCGTGGCCACGCTGGGACGCCAGGGCCGCCTGCAGCGGCGCCATCAGCCAGGGCAGCGGCAGCACGCCGTGTTCGTCGGCGCCGAGCATCGTCACCACGCGCGCGACTGCAGGGCGGCCAGCACCTGGGCCCATACGGCGGCGCGTTCGCCGCCGGCGTCGATGCGCACGAACCGCTGCGGGTCGTGCGCAGCGCGGCGGGCGTAGCCGGCGCGCACGCGCTCGAAGAAGGCCTCGTCCTGGGCCTCGAAACGGTCGGGGGCACGTGCCGCACCGCGTCGCGCCGCGGCCGTGGCGGCGGGCAGGTCGAACCACAGCGTGAGGTCGGGCTGGCGGCCCTGCTGCACCCAGGCCTCCAGCGTCGAGAGCACGGCCAGGTCGAAGCCGCGCCCGCCGCCCTGGTAGGCGAAGCTGGCGTCGGTGTAGCGGTCGCACAGCACCACGGCCCCGCGTGCCAGCGCCGGCTCGATCTGGCGCACCAGGTGGTCGCGACGCGCCGCGAACACCAGCAGGGCTTCGGTCAGCGCGTCCATCGGCTGGTGCAGCACCAGCTCGCGCAGGCTCTCGGCGAGCTCGGTGCCACCGGGCTCGCGCGTCAGCACCAGCTCGTGGCCGCGTTGGCGCAGCCAGCCCGCCAGCGGCTCGATGTGCGAGCTCTTGCCGGCGCCATCGATGCCTTCGAAGGTGATGAAGCGGCCGCTGCTGCTCATCGGCCGCGCTGATATTGGTTCACCGCGCGATTATGTTCGGCCAGCGTCTGGCTGAAGGCGCTGCTGCCGTCGCCGCGGGCGACGAAGTACAGGGCCCGGGTGGGCTCCGGGCGCACTGCGGCGCGCAGCGACGCCATGCCCGGCAGCGCGATCGGCGTCGGCGGCAGGCCGGCGCGGGTGTAGGTGTTGTAGGGCGTGTCGGCCAGCAGGTCGCGCTTTCGCAGGTTGCCGTCGAAGGCGGGCCCCAGGCCATAGATCACCGTGGGGTCGGTCTGCAGCGGCATGCCGACGCGCAGGCGGTTGGCGAAGACACCGGCGACGAGGCCGCGGTCGGCAGCCTGGCCGGTCTCCTTTTCGACGATGGAGGCCAGGATCAGCGCTTCCTCGGCGGACTTCAGCGGTGTGTCCGGCGCCCGGTCGGCCCAGGCGGCGGCCAGGCGCTGGTCCATCGCGCGGTGGGCGCGGCGCAAGACCGTGAGGTCGCTGACGCCGCGGCTGTAGGCATAGGTGTCGGGAAAGAAGCGGCCCTCGGCGGCCTGGCCGGCTGCACCCAGCGCGGCCATCAGCGTGGCCTCGTCCATGCCCGCGCTGGCCGGCTTCAGCGCCGGCGCCTGCGCCAGGGCGGCCCGCAGCTGGCGCAGCGTCCAGCCCTCGATGAAGCGCACCTGCTCCAGCGTTTCGTCGCCCTGCACCAGCTTGGCCAGCAGGCGGCGCGGCGACGTGCCGCGGTCGATCTCGTAGCTGCCGGCGCGGATGCGCCGCGCCTGGCCCGACCAGCGGAACCAGCTGTAGAGCAGGCGGGGCGAGGTCCGCACGCCGGCGTCGACCCAGGCCTGCGCCACCTCGCGCGGCGTGGCGCCGGCCTCGATGGACAGCTCGGCGCTGTCGCCGGCAAGCTCCAGGGGTCGTTCGACCCACCACCAGGCCAGCAGGGCCGCGAAGGCGAGCAAGACCAGCGGCACGCCCAGCAGGGCCAGGCGCAGGCGAGACCCCAGGGAGCGGCGAGACATGGCGCGTGATGATAATCAGGCGATGCGCCCAGACCCGTCCGCCAGCACCCTGCCGCAAGGCGCCGTCGCGCTCGCCGACTGGGGCGTCATCCGCGCCAGCGGCGCCGACGCGGCCACTTTCCTGCACGGCCAGCTGACCCAGGACATCCTGCACCTGCCTGCCGCCACCGCCCGGCTCGCCGGCTACTGCTCGGCGAAGGGGCGGCTGCTCGCCACCTTCGTCGTCTGGCGGCGCGGGCCTGAGGACATCCTGCTGGCCTGCAGCGCCGACGTGCTGCCGGCGGTGCTCAAGCGCCTGTCGATGTTCGTGATGCGCGCCAAGTGCAGGCTCAGCGATGCCAGCGCCGAACTGCCCTTGTGGGGCCTGGCGGGTGGCGCCGCGGCGCCGGCACCGGCCGCAGCCTGGGGCTGCGTGGTGGCGGGCGAAGTCGATTTCATCCGCCTGCCGGCGGCGCAGATCGACGGCATCGAGGTGCCGCGCGCGCTCGCCGCGGGGCCGCTGGCCGCCACCGCGCCGGCGCTGGACCCGCAGGCCTGGCGCGGGCTCGAGGTGCTGAGCGGCACGGCACGCGTCTGCGCAGCCACCAGCGAGCAGTTCGTGCCGCAGATGGTCAACCTCGAACTCGTCGGCGGCGTGAACTTCCAGAAGGGCTGCTACCCGGGCCAGGAAGTGGTGGCGCGCAGCCAGTACCGCGGCACGCTGAAGCGCCGCGCCTACGTGCTGCAGGGCGACGCGCCGCTGCAGCCGGGGCAGGAGGTCTTCCACAGCGCAGACCCGTCACAGCCCGCAGGGATGGTCGTCAACGCCGGCAGCATCGGGCCGGCCCATGCCGCGCTCGTCGAACTGAAGATCGCTGCCCTGCAGGGTGGCAGCCTGCATGCCGGTTCGGCGCAAGGGCCGCTGCTGCGGCCGTCTGCCCTGCCCTACGACATCCCCGCGACGGAAGCGGCCTGAGCGCCGCCGTGGCCAGCGAGCTCTTCGTCTACTGGCGCGTGGCTGCGGCCGACGCCGTGCACGCCGAAGCCGCCGCGGCCGCGCTGCAACGCGAACTGCGCCTCGAATGGCCGGGCCTTCAGGCCCGCCTGTACCGGCGCGCCGAAGCGCCTGCCGGCTTGCTGACGCTGATGGAGACCTACGCCCTCGAAGGCCATGCCACCGCTTGGCGCGACGCCGTCGCAGCGCACGCGGCGGTACGGCTTGGGGCCTGGTGCCAGGGCCAGCGCCACGTCGAGGTCTTCGACCGCATCGAGCCCTGAACGGGGCTCACACGGCCCGCCCCATCGGCACGTGGGGCCGGCCGTCCTCGAACACCTCGGCGCCCAGGCGGCGCCACCCGGCGCGCTCGTAGAAAGACGCTGCCCCAGCCAGCGCCGTCAAGCGCAGTTCCCGGTCGCCCCGCGCCGCGGCGGCCGCGACCAGGGCATCCAGCAACGCCTGCCCCAGACCGGCGCCGCGCACAGCCGCCAAGGTCGCGATACGGCCGACGCGGGCCACGCCCTGCCCTGCCTCCAGCAGCCGCCCGCAGGCCACCACCATGCCCAGGCGGTTGCGCAGCACCAGCTGCAGCGCCTGCGCGTCGGCTGCGTCCTCCACCAGGGTCGCCGGCAGCCCCTGTTCGGCAACGAAGGCGGCTTCGCGCAGCGCACGCACCTCGGTGGCCAGCGCGTCCCAGCGGCCCGCCTGCACCGCCACCATGGCCTGCCCTGCCTCGTAGCCTTCCAGCACCGCGCGCAGCGCCGGCGGCAGCGGCTGCGAAGTCTGCGTCGCCGGGTCGGCGAAGACGTAGACCAGCTCACCGTGCACCAGCCGCTGCTCGCCGCGAAAGACCGCGGCGGCAAAGCGCATTGACGAGTTGCCGATGCGTGCGCAGCGGACGCCCACCGCCAGCTGCTCGTCGTAGTGCGCCGAGCCTTCGTACTCCAGCGTCGCCTTGCGCACGTAGAGGTCACCGCCCAGCAGCGCCATCGCGTCGTGGTAGGGCAGTGCCAGCGCACGCCAGTAGCTGGCCACGGCAGTGTCGAAGTACATCAGGTAATGGCCGTTGAAGACGATCTTCTGCAGGTCCACTTCGGCCCAGCGCACGCGCAGGCGGTCGAGGCACCGGAAGTCGCTGCGTTTCATGTCTCGATGACCTTTCTCGATGCGGTGGCGATGAAGTCCTGCCGGCGACACGGGCGGTCGTGATTGGCGGGGCCTGCCATCCGCGACGTGAGCAGTTGCGCGCCAGGGTGCAGTCGCCGCAAGGCGCCGAGAGCATACTTTCTGCCCGATCACCCGCCCCTGCCGAAAGCGCCCCGCCATGGCCCGCATCCTTTACCTCACCCAGATCGACATCGACGACGGCGTCGTGCGCCTCTTGCCGGCCGAGTGCCAGCGCACCGGCATGAAGCGGCCGCTGGTCGTCACCGACGCCGGCGTGCGCTCTGCCGGCGTGCTGCAGTTCGCGCTCGACGCGCTGGAAGGCGTGCCCCACGCGGTTTTCGACGGCACGCCGTCCAACCCCACCGAGGCCGCGGTGCGGGCGGCGGTGGCGGTCTATCGCCGCGAAGGCTGCGACGGCCTGGTGGCGGTGGGCGGCGGCAGCAGCATCGACCTGGCCAAGGGTGTCGCCATCGCCGCCACCCACGAAGGGCCGCTGGCCACCTACGCCACCATCGAAGGCGGCAGCCCGAAGATCACCGACCGCGTGGTGCCGCTGATCGCCGTGCCCACCACGGCCGGCACCGGCAGCGAGGTGGCGCGCGGCGCCATCGTCATCGTCGACGACGGCCGCAAGCTCGGCTTCCACAGCTGGCACCTGATGCCCAAGGCGGCGCTGCTCGACCCCGAGCTGACGCTGGGCCTGCCGCCCGGGTTGACGGCGGCCACCGGCATGGACGCCATCGCCCACTGCATGGAAACCTTCATGGCGCCGGCCGTGAACCCGCCCGCCGACGGCATCGCGCTCGACGGCCTGGCGCGCGGCTGGGGCCACATCGAACGGGCCACCCGCGACGGCCAGGACCGCGCCGCGCGCTGGAACATGATGAGCGCCAGCATGCAGGGCGCGATGGCCTTCCAGAAAGGCCTGGGCTGCGTGCATTCGCTCTCGCACAGCCTGGGCGGCGTCAACCCGCGGCTGCACCATGGCACGCTCAACGCCATGTTCCTGCCCGCGGTAGTCCGCTTCAACGCCGCGGCCGACACCATCCAGCGCGAACAGCGGCTGCCGCGCATGGCGCTGGCCATGGGCCTGGCCGGCTGCGATGCGCGCGGCGACGCCGTGGCCGAGGCCATCGTGGCCCTGAACGCCAGGCTCGGGCTGCCTTCGGGGCTGCGCGCGATGGGTGTCACCGAAGACCTCTTCGAACGCGTCATCGACGGCGCCATGGCCGACCACTGCCACAAGACCAACCCGCGCATCGCGACGCGCGACGACTACCGCGCCATGCTGGCGGCGGCGATGTAGCCGGCCCGGTCCGCGCGGCCTGCACCTGGTCGCCCGCGGCTGCAGGCCGTCGCAGCGCACTGGGGCGCCGCGAGGGGCGCTGCTATGGTGTGCTACCTCAGCAACACACCCAAGGGCGCCCCGTCATGCAGACCTGGGACCAGAGACAGCCGATCTACCAGCAGCTGGCCGACCTGCTGGCCGCGCAGCTGCTGGACGGCGAGCCGCCGGAAGGCGCAGCAATGCCATCGGTGCGCGCGCTGGCCGGGCGCTTCCTGCTCAACCCGCTCACCGTCAACCGGGCACTGCAGGCGCTGGGCGACGAAGGCCTGCTGGAGAACCGCCGCGGCCTCGGCCTCTTCGTCGTCGGCGGTGCGCGCGAGCGCCTGAAGGCGGCCGAACGCCAGCGCTTCCTGCAAACCGAATGGCCGCGCCTGCGCGAGCGGCTGCGCCGCCTGGGACTGGGGCCCGAACAACTCGTCTGGGAGGACCGCTCATGAACACCGCTGCCGAAGAACCGCTGGTGCAGGCCAGCGGCCTGTGCGTGAACTACGGCGCCCGACGGGCCGTCGACGACGTCAGCTTCACCATCCCCAAGGGCCGCATCGTCGGCCTGCTGGGCCACAACGGCGCCGGCAAGACGACGCTGATGAAGGCCATGGTGGGCCTGGTCGGCGCCAACGCCGGCACGCTGCAGGTGCTGGGGCTGCAGCCGCGGCAGCAGCGTGTGCAGCTGCTGGAGTCGGCCTGCTACATCCCCGACGTCGCCATCCTGCCGCGCTGGGCGCGCGTGCAGGACCTCATCACGCTGATGAGCGGGCTGCACCCGCGTTTCTCGGCCGACCGCGCGCGCCAGCTGCTGCGGCGCACCAGCGTGGCCATGGGCGACAAGGTGAAGTCGCTCTCCAAGGGCATGGTGGTGCAGGCCCACCTGGCGCTGGTGGCCGCCATCGACGCCCGGCTGATGATCCTGGACGAGCCGACGCTGGGCCTGGACGTGCTGTCGCGCAAGGCCTTCTACGAGATGCTCATCGACGAATGGTGCGACGGCGAGCGCAGCGTGCTCATCAGCACCCACCAGGTCGAGGAAATCGAGAACCTGCTCTCCGACGTGCTGATGCTCAACGAGGGCAAGCTGGTGCTGTCGATCAGCCTCGAAGACATGGACCGCCGCTTCGTGGCGCTGAGCCACGACGCCAACGTGGCCGAGCAGATGGCCGCCGCGCACCCGCTGCTGCGCTACCGCACCGGGCCCGGCACGGGCGGCAACGCCGCCCTCTTCGACGGCCCGCCGCCGGCGCATGTGCAGGCCCTGGGCCAGCGCATGCGGCCCAGCCTGGTCGACCTGTTCGTGGCGCTGACGCGCAAGCCCGAACTCGACCGCACCCAGTTCTGAACCGCCAGCCGCTCTTAGGAACAACCATGCACAGACTCCAATCCCTGATGCAGCGCGAGTGGCTGCAGCATCGCTACGGCTGGCTGATGATGGCCGCCATCCCGCTCGCCCTGGCCCTGCTGCTGCTGGGCTTCGGCCAGGTCCAGGTCGAGGCTGGCGAAATGGCAGCGGCCGGCGACGCGTTGCCGGCGCTGGTGGCCGGTGCCGCCATCGCCGGCAGCATGGCCGTGATCTTTCTCGTCGCCGCCTTCAGCTCGCTGGTCATCGTCTCGAACCTGGCCCGCCGCGACCATGCCGACCGCTCGGTGGAGTTCTGGCTTTCGGTGCCGGTGAGTCACAGCGAGAGTTTCGCCGTGCCGCTGATGGTGCACCTGCTGCTGGTGCCGGCCGCGGCGCTGCTGATCGGCCTGCTGGGGGGCTATGCGGTGTCCTTCCTCCTGGTCAGCCGCGTCGTCGGCACGGCGGCCTGGTTCAGCCTGCCCTGGTCGGTGGTCGTGCCGGCTTCGCTGGCGCTGATGCTGCGGGTGCTGGCCGGCCTGCCGCTGGCGATGCTGTGGCTGAGCCCGATGATCCTGCTCGTCGTCCTGCTGACCGCCTGGTTCCGCCGCTGGGGCTGGGTCATCCTGGTCGTCGGCCTGGGCCTGGGCAGCGCCATCCTCAAGTTCGTGTTCGGCCAGCCCTGGTTGAACCGGCTCAGCAGCGACCTGATCCGGGCCGCGGGCCGTTCGCTGATCCATGGCGACCAGGGCGGGTTCGTGGTCGACGGTGCCTCGCAGGGCGTGGAGGCGCTGCGCCTGCTGCCGTCATGGGCCCTTGCGGACTTCGGCGCCGCGCTGCAGGCGATGGCCACGCCGCTGCTGCCGGCTGCCGTGCTCTTCGCGGCGGGCTGCTTCTATCTGCTGGTGCAATGGCGCCAGCGCGGGGCTGGCGGGGCAGGCTGAGCCGGGCGGCGGCACGGCGACGCGACAAAAAAAGAGCGGCCCACCCGGGCCGCTCTTCGCTCTCGTCGATCCGGCGCTCAGTGCTGGGCGGCGTCGAAGAACTGCTCGTCCTCGGTCGAGCCCTTCAGCGCCGCGGTCGAGGCCTCGCGCTCGATCGTCGTCGTCACGGCGTCGAAGTAGCCGGTGCCGACCTCGCGCTGGTGCTTGACGGCGGTGAAGCCCTTCTCGGCGGCGGCGAACTCCTTCTCCTGCAGCTCGACGAAGGCGCTCATGTTGTTGCGGGCGTAGCCGTGGGCGAGCTCGAACATCGAGTAGTTCAGGCTGTGGAAGCCGGCCAGCGTGATGAACTGGAACTTGTAGCCCATGGCGCCCAGCTCGCGCTGGAACTTGGCGATGGTGGCGTCGTCCAGGTTCTTCTTCCAGTTGAACGAAGGCGAGCAGTTGTAGGCCAGCAGCTTGCCCGGGAACTTGGCGTGGATGGCGTCGGCGAAGGCCTTGGCGAAGGCCAGGTCGGGCTTGCCGGTCTCGCACCAGATGAGGTCGGCATAGGGCGCGTAGGCCAGGCCGCGGCTGATCGACTGGCCCAGGCCGTTGCGGGTCTTGAAGAAGCCCTCGACGGTCCGCTCGCCGGTCATGAAGGGCTTGTCGTTGTCGTCGACATCGCTGGTCACCAGGTCGGCGGCCTCGGCGTCGGTGCGCGCGAGCAGGATCGTCGGCGTGCCCATGACGTCGGCGGCCAGGCGCGCCGCGACCAGCTTGGCCACGGCCTCGCGCGTGGGCACCAGCACCTTGCCGCCCATGTGGCCGCACTTCTTGACGCTGGCCAACTGGTCCTCGAAGTGGACCCCGGCGGCGCCGGCGTCGATCATCGCCTTCATCAGCTCGAAGGCATTGAGCACGCCGCCGAAGCCGGCTTCGGCATCGGCCACGATGGGGGCGAAGTAGTCGATCTCGTTCTTGCCCTCGCTCCACTGGATCTGGTCGGCGCGGGCGAAGGCGCCGTTGATGCGCTTGACCACCTTGGGCACGGAATCGACCGAGTACAGGCTCTGGTCGGGGTACATCTCGCCGTTGTCGTTGGCGTCGGCGGCGACCTGCCAGCCGCTCAGGTAGATCGCCTTCAGCCCGGCCTTGACCTGCTGCATGGCCTGGTTGCCCGTCAGCGCGCCCAGGGTGTTGACGAAGGGTTCGGTGTTGATCAGGTGCCAGAGCTTTTCGGCGCCGCGCTGGGCCAGCGTGTGCTCGATCTGGATGCTGCCGCGCAGGCGAACCACGTCTTCGGCGGTGTAGCCGCGCTTGATGCCCTTCCAGCGCGGGTTCTGCGACCAGTCGGTGGCAAGGGCGTCGGCTTGTTGTTGGCGGGTGGGTTGGCTCATGGGGGCTCCGGTGGCTAGGGGTGATGAAAAAGCGGTGTTTCCACTGCGCCAGCGTAAACCGGCCGGCCCCGGCACGGAGCACTTATGTCTTATATAAGACACAAGAAGCAATTCCATAAAATCAACGACTTACAGCAACATCCCGCATTGCGGAACTCTGTTTTCCCATATGATGGATTTTTGCTGCGCTGCAGCGAGTCCGATTTCGCGATACGAAATTGAATCTCCGCGATGCGGGAGCCAGGCACGCCGGTGCGCCGTTTCGTATCATCCTGCGCCCTCTTCAGCGCCGGCGGCCGCATGACAGACTTTGCCTTTCTCTCGGACACCGGCTTCCTGAAGGTTGGCAGGCCAGGCGCCGGCATACCCTACGCGCTCGCCGGCCTTGCTTGG
>CAIWPS010000522.1 GCA_903914615.1 uncultured beta proteobacterium
GTTCCCGAGATCACCAGCAGCGAACCATCCTGCAGCCGGTAGCGGCCCTTGATCTGCTCGAACTGGCTGGGCGTGAGCGCGGCGCTGCCGGGCGCAGCGGCCGCCGCCATGCGCTCGTCCGGCGCGGCACGGGCGCCGAGCGCCAGCGCCAGTGCAGGGGCGATGAACAGGGGGGCGACGTGACGGGTGACGAAGGACATGGTGGATCTCCCTGGGCGTTGGCGGCGACGCGACCATCGCATCGCCGTGCGCGCAGCTTCGGCGCGGCATGACCGCGGCTCAAGGGTGAACCGACCAATCCGGCTGGAAGGGGAGCGAAAGGCGTCCGGGCGGCGACGACTGCGGGCGCCCTCACTCCCCGATCTGCGCAGGGTTCAGCGTCACGTGGACATGGTTGTTGTGGTCGTCCTGCCAGAGCATCTTCGCGTTCGAGAAGCTGCCCCCCAAAGTGAGCGTCTGCGTCACCGGCCCCGTGGGAGTGCTTGTCGTGCGCGTCACCACGCCGGTGCGTATCAGGGTCTGGCACCAGCTGTCGGCCAGGCCCTGGGTGGCGATGCCGTCGCAGTGGATGAGCTGCGAGACGCTGGCCAGGGCGGCCAGGTTGGTCAGGCCCGTGCGCGTGGCCGCCAGCCAGGCATTGACGCGGGCCAGTGCCGCCGTCGCGGCAGGCGGCGGGGGCACCTGCAGGGTCTGGAAGGCGAGCACGACGTCGTTGGTCAGCAGGGTGTGGTTCCGGCCGCCGCTGACCGCGCCCGGGAAGCGGTAGAAGTGGTAGCTGTCGATGTCGGTGCCGCGGGCGTGGGTCTTGTGGCCGATGTTGCGGCCGTGCTCGCCCGAGACGTCGTCGATCTCGCGCAGCAGGCCGCTGTTGCTGCCCAGCCAGGTGTAGGCGCCGCGCGAGATCCAGTCGTCGCCGCCGGCGTCGCGGGCGCCGTAGCGGCCCAGGCCGTCGGGCATGCGCCACAGCGCGCGCCGGGCATTCAGGTCCTTCTCGTCGCTGATTTCGTTGCCGTTGGCGTCCATGGCCTTGACCGTGAAGTGGTAGCCGATGTCCCGCGCAGGCGGCGGCGCGCCCGCTACCGTGGAGGCCGGGTTGCCGATGGTGGCGCGCAGCTTCAGCGTCGCCGTCGTGTCGGTCTGCGCTTCGATGGTGGCGTCGGCGCTGCCGGCGTTGACGTCCTGCAGCACCGTCATCAGCGTCGCGCCGGTGGCATCGCGCAGGTCGAGCCTGACGGTGGTCAGCGTCGAGCCCGAGGGCTTGGTCAGCTCCAGCGTGAAGGTGCGCACCAGCTCGTTGGCGGCGCCCGGTCGCGGGATGCTGTAGTAGCTGCCATCGTTCTTGGTGTTGGCGGGCATGGCGCTGGGCGAGATGTCGCCGATCAGCAGCGGCTCGGTGGCCTCCAGCGTGGCCGTCACCGTGGTCGCCAGCTGGCCGTCGCCGATGTTGACGCTGGTGGCGCGCAGGATGACCTGGGCATCGGCGCTGGCCGTGAGTGCGCTGACGTCGATCTGCTGCTTGATCTCGCCGGTGGAGCCGTCGCTGCGCCACACGGGCTCCTGGTAGAGCTGCGAATTGATCTGCCGCGTGATCTCGAAAAGCGAACCGCCATTGCCGTCGATGACCGAGGTGCTCCAGACGTCGTTGTACACGCTCTGCTGCAACACGTAGTACGGGTACTCGGCCGTGAACACGTTGTAGCGCAGCGTGGCCTTCTTCAGACCCTTCTTCAGCGTCAAGGCCGCGCTGGCCTGTGCGAGGACGTTCTGGGCGCCGCCGGTCGCCGTCACGGTCACCGCGTTGGCGGCGGCGGGTGTGCTCAGTCGCGGCCCGGACGACGAGTGGCTGGCCCGGGCGTCGCGGCGGGCGCGCTCTTCCCGTTCCTGGGCATTGAAGACGGCACGCTCGGGCAAGGTGGCTGCAGGCAAGCCGTTCAGGGCCGGCGCCATCGCCGCGTTGGCAGGCAGCGGCTCGACGCTGATCGGCGGCACGTTGTTGAGCACGTCCTGCGGCCCGCGCAGGGTGAGCTTGACCAGTGAGTTCTTGTTGATGGCGCCCGTGCCCACGCCGCTGTAGACGATGCCGGCGACGGTGGTGTTGGCGTTCAGGCTGATGTTGCCGGCCGCCAGGTCCGGCAGCACCACGTAGCCCGTAGCGTCGGCCTTGGCGTTGAAGCGCAAGTCGGTGTTCAGCACCGTTGCCTTGACGATCACGCCGGCCACCGGCAGGCCAGGGCTGGACGGCGGCGCCAGCAGCTGCACCCGCACGCGGTAGTCCGCCAGGTAGAAGTCGACCGACTGGTCGTGGACCGTGCCCGCCATGTCCACGCCGCCGACCTCCAGCCGCAGGCGGCCCGTCTTGCCTTGCAGGGCCTGGAAGAAGGCCGCGGGCTGTGCCGCCAGGCTGCCGTCGGACTGCAGGCTGAACAGGACGGCCAGGTTGGTGTAGTTGCCCACGATGTCCACGAGGCTGACGCCGGTGATCTTGCGCAGGCGCACCGGCTGCTCGTCCTTGAGGAAGCGCAGCGTCACGGCCGCGGCATTGCGTGCCAGCAGGCCCTGCTGCACCTGGTCGAAGCGCAGCAGGCTGCCGCTGCTGACTTCCTTGCTGTCGTCCACCGGCACCTTCACCGTCACCGTCGCACCCGCCGCGAAGGCCGGCAGCAGGGCACTGCCACCTTCGCTCGGGGCTCGGGTGACGGCCACCGACCTGGCGCCCAGCGGCACCTGCACCGTCAGCCGGCCCGTGGCGTCGGTGAGGCCGCGCGCGACGCCGTCCACCTCGACGGTGTAGCCGGCGCCCACGGGCGTGTCCTGGGCGGTGCCGAAGGCGGCCGCCGGCTGGTAGGTGCTGACGTTCAGCGTGGCGGCGCTGGCCGCGTTCATGCGCGTGCCTTCGACGCGGAAGTCGGTCTGCGTCACGCTCTGGCCGTAGGTCAGCAGCCGCACCGTGGCCACCGCAGACGCGCCCGGCGCCAGCGTGCCGTCGGCCAGCGGCAGCAGCATGTAGTCGGCGCCCGAGGGCGCTCGGCCGGCGCTGTTGTACAGGGCCACGTTGACGGGCGTGGCCGCGTTCAGGACCAGTTTCAGCGGCCCGACGAAAATGTCGGCGGTCCGGTTTGTCACCGTCACCTGGGCGTCGAAGCTGCCGGTGCTGCGGTTGGGCACGAGGCCGGAACGCGTGATCTGCACGCCGGCCGTGAGGTCCTCGGCCTGCGCCAGGGCGGGGCCCAGGCAGAGTGCTGCGACGCACAGGGCGGCCCAGCGGCCGGAGCGCAGGCCGAGGCGCCGGCGCCCCCGCAGCAGCGCCAGCAAGGCCGGCAGCACCAGCGCCCAGCTCGCGGGCTCGGGCACGCTGCCGCCTCCGCCGCCGTTGCCGGCGTCGACCACTTGCCAGGTCAGCGCCAGCGTCGACAGCTGCTGATAGACCTGCAGCTGCCCCGTCGCCGTGCCGTCGATGGTGAAGAGGAAGAGGGCGTTGTTGCCCGTCGGGTCGTCGGTCAGCACCAGTGACAGGCCCGTCAGGTCGTCGAGCAGGAAGGCCGAGAAGGCGTCGGCGAAGCTTCCCGGCGCGGGCGCGACCGCGGTGGCGTCGAAGATGAAGGCGAAGGTGGACGCGGCGCCCGGGTTCAGCAGTGCTTCGCTGAAGAAGCTGGCGTCGCTGAAGAGCAGTCCCGAGGCCAGATCGCCGCCGACCGAACCGGAAAGCTGCTGCAGCGTAGGGCTACCGTCACTGCTGAAGTTGCGGGCGTCGATCTGGTTCGACAGGCCGTCGCCGTCGACGAAGTCCAGCGCCAGCCGGGCGCTGCTTCCCGCCGCGGCCAGGCCGGCGGCCTGGAACTTCAAGGGGCCGGCCAGGGCCCAGGGGCCGGCCAGGGCAAGCGCACAGGACAGGACGAGCCAGCGGAGCCAGGACTTCATGGGTTCTCCCACCCTCGCGAACTGCGAAGCTAACGCCAAAGGTAGATGACCATCCGGCGATGGGCAGCCTGCCAGCCTAGGGATGGCAGTGAGTGCATTTCGGACGTAAGCCGGCGCATGCCGCGCGCACTTCCGTGAGCGCCCATGCGCCCCGGCTGCGAGCGATGCCGGGGCGCTGGTAGTAATCTGGCCGCATGACCCACCCGCTGTTCATCGCGTCGATGTGGATCGGCCTGTCCATCGCCGCGCCGGTCGGCCCCATCGGCCTGCTCGTCATCCAGCGCACGCTGCAGCATGGCCGTGCGGTGGGCCTGGCGACGGGCCTGGGCGCGGCGGTGGCCGATGCCGCCTACGGTGCCGTCGGCGCCTTCGGCGTGCGCTCGCTCATCGGCGCCCTGCAGGGTGCGCGCGTGCCGCTGGCGCTGGGCGGTGGCGCCTTCCTGCTGTGGCTGGCGTGGCGCACGTGGCATGCGGCGCAGCCGCCGGCGGGTGCAAAGGCCACGGCGGCCCCGGGCCTGCTGCGGGCCTTCGCCGGCACTTTCGCGCTGACGCTGTCCAACCCTTCGACCATCCTGTCCTTCGTCGCCGTCTTCGGCGCCATGGCGGGCCGTGGCAGCCCGGGCTCACCGTGGCTGATGGTGGCCGGCGTGCTGGCGGGTTCGGCCCTGTGGTGGCTCTTGCTCAGCACCGCGGTGGGGACCTTGCGCCACCGCTTCGGCGCCGGTGCACAGCGCGCCGTCGGCCGCGTCTCGGCGCTGATGCTGGCGGCTTTCGCGCTGTGGCAGTGGGCGGCGCTGCGCGGCTGAAGGCTCGCGACTCAGCGCGCCTGCCAGGCGGCCAGCAGCGCCGCCTCGCGTTCAGGCGCCAGGCCCACTGCCGGCCGCGGCGGGGCATCGGCGGGCGCCGGCGGCGCGCTCGCCGCCCAGGCGGCGGTGTCCAACACCGTCTGTGCCAGCGGCCGGCAGACCAGCCCGGTGTCCAGCGCGCGCGTGATGTCCACCTGCAGCAGCCCGCCCTGCGCGCGCGGCAGCCACAGCGGCAGCTCCATCCACGGGCCCACGCCCTGGGCGAGCAGGAAGTCTTCGTCCACCCAGACCAGCGGCGCCGGGTTGCCCAGCGCCGTGCGCGCCGAATCCAGCAGGCCTCGCATCGTCAGCGGTTCTTCCGGGCCGCTGAGGTTGAAGGTGCCGACATGGCCCTGCTCGGCCTGGCGCAGCATCCAGGCCGCGGCGTCGCGGGCGTCGATGAACTGCACCTGCGCCTCGGGCTCGCCTGGCGCGAGCACGGGGCCGCCGGCGGCACCCCGGGCCATGCGCTGCACCCACCACGTGAAGCGGCCGGTGGGGTCGTGCGGGCCGACGATGAGGCCCGGCCGGCTCACCAGGCAGCGGCCCTCGAAGCCTTCCATCGCCGCGGCCTCGCACAGCGCCTTCAGGCCGCCGTAGGTGTCGCCGGTGACGGCCTCGGCCTGCGGGTCGGCCAGCGCGGCCAGCGGCGCGTCTTCGGTCGTGCCCGGCGCGTTCGGGTCGGCATAGACGCTGATCGTCGACACCAGCTGGTACTGGCCGACGCGGCCTGCCAGCGCCGCGGCCACCGTGTGGACATGGCGCGGCACGTAGGCGCTGGTGTCGATGGCGGCGTCCCAGTGGCCGTGGGCGAGCACGCCGAGGTCGCCGTTGCGGTCGGCGACGAGGTGCTCGGCCTGCGGGAACAGCCCGGGCCCGCTGCGCCCTCGGTGCAGCAGCGTCACCTCGTGGCCGGCGTCCAGCGCCTGCTGCACCAGGTGGCGGCCGAGGAAGCGCGTGCCGCCCAGGACGAGCAGCTTCACGGCTTGAACAGCGCCTGGTGCTGCTCGCGCAGCAGGTTCTTCTGCACCTTGCCCATCGCGTTGCGCGGCAGGTCGGGCTGCACGAAGACCTGCTTGGGCACCTTGAAGTTGGCGATCTTGTGCTTCAGCGCTGCCACCAGCGCCACGCCGTCGAGTTTCGCGCCCGCGCGCGGCACGGCCACGGCGACCACGGCCTCGCCGAAGTCGGGGTGCGGCACGCCGACGACGGCGGACTCGGCGACGCCGGGCAGCTCGTTCAGGTAGCCCTCGACCTCGGCCGGGTAGACGTTGTAGCCGCCGCTGATGATGAGGTCCTTGCTGCGGCCGACGATGGTGACGTAGCCGTCGCCGTCGATGAAGCCGAGGTCGCCGGTCTTGAACCAGAGGTCGGTGGTGAACTCGTCGGCGGTCTTCTCGGGCATGCGCCAGTACCCCTTGAAGACGTTCGGGCCCTTGACCTCGATGCCGCCGATCTCGCCCGCCGCCAGCGGCCGGCCCTTGGCGTCGTGCACGCGCAGGCCCACGCCGGGCAGCGGCAGGCCCACCGTGCCGCCGCGGCGCGCACTCTCGGGGCGGTAGGGGTTGCTGGTGAGCATGGTGGTCTCGCTCATGCCGTAGCGCTCCAGGATGGTGTGGCCGGTGCGGGCCTGCCAGTCGCGGAAGGTCTCGATGAGCAGCGGCGCCGAGCCGCTGACGAAGAGGCGCATCCTGGCGCAGGCGGCGCGGGTCAGGGCCGCCTCGCCGAGCAGGCGCACGTAGAGCGTGGGCACGCCCATGAACACCGTGGCCTCGGGCAGGCGGGCGGCGACGGCGCGGGCGTCGAAGCGGTTGAACCAGATCATGCGGCTGCCGTTCAGCAGCGCACCGTGCGAGGCCACGAACAGGCCGTGGACGTGGAAGATGGGCAGGGCGTGGATGAGCACGTCGCCGCCTTCCTCGGCCGAGCGCCAGGCCCAGTAGTCCTTCAGCACCCGGGCGTTGGAAAGCAGGTTGCCGTGGCTGAGCATGGCGCCCTTGCTGCGCCCGGTGGTGCCGCTGGTGTAGAGGATGGCGGCGAGGTCGTCGGCGCCGCGCTGCGCCGGCTGGTGCGTGTCGGGCTGGTACGCGGCGCGGTCGAGCAGGGTGCCGGTGCGGTCCTCGTTGAGCGTGTAGACATGCTCGGTCCCGGCCAGGAAGGCCACCTTGCTGACCCAGCCGAAGTTCCTGCCCGCGCACACCACCACGGCGGGCTCGGCATTGCGGATGAAGTATTCGAGCTCGGCGGCCTGGTAGGCCGAGTTCAGCGGCAGGTGGACATGGCCGGCACGCAGCACGGCCAGGTAGAGCATCAGCGCCTCGACGCTCTTTTCGGTGTGCACGGCAATGCGCGAGCCAGCCGGCAGCGCCAGCGACGCGAGCAGGTTGGCCAGCATGGCGGTGCCGCGATCGAGGTCGCGCCAGGTGTAGAGCAGCGGCACCGGCGTGTCGGCGGTCTCGATGGCGACGCTGTCGAGGTCGGCGGGAAAGGCCGCGCGCAGCGCGGCGAAGAGGTTGGCTTGGGTCATCGTGGTGTGGGGCAGGGCAGGCGGATTCTTCTTCGCCGGGCCCTCGGCAGGCTGACGGCTGACCTCCCCGGTCAGGAATCCGCCGTGGGGGGCCATCGTAACGAGCCGCCCTGCCGCCGGCGGGCAGTGCGAACCCCAGGCTGCCATCGCGCCACTGCCGCGCTACATTGCCGCCACTGCCTGCCGCCCAAGATGCCCGACACCCACGCCCGACTTCCCCGCGACGCTGCCCAGGTGCTGAAGCTGGCTGCGCAGGGCATGTTCGACATCTTCGCCAGCACGGCGATGGGCACGATGGTGGTCGACCGCCGCCACCGCATCGTCTGGATCGACGACGGCTACCGCCGCTTCCTGCCCGCGTTGGGCCATGCCGAGGCCGATTTCGTCGGCCGCCGGGTCGAGGACGTGGTGCCCAACACGTTGATGGGCGAGGTCATCGACAGCGGCCAGCCCATCCTCGTCGACCTGCTGACCAACCCCGCCGGCACCTTCCTCGTCAGCCGGCTGCCGCTGCGCGACGAGGGCGGCGCGGTCATCGGCGCCGTCGGCTTCGTGCTGCTGGACCACCCCGAGACGACGATGCAGCCGCTGATCCGCAAGTTCAGCCAGCTGCAGGCCGAGCTGGACCTGGCGCGCAGGCAGATCGCCGAGGCGCGGCGGCCGAAGTACACCATCGCCAGCTTCATCGGCAGCAGCCCGGCGGCGCTGGAGGTCAAGCGCCAGGCGCGGCGCGTCGCGCAGACCGACAGCACGGCGCTGCTGCTGGGCGAGACCGGCACCGGCAAGGAGCTGCTGGCGCATGGCATCCACGCCGCCAGCCGGCGCGCGGCGAAACCCTTCGTGGGCGTGAACATCGCCGCCGTGCCCGAGACGCTGCTGGAGGCCGAGTTCTTCGGCGTCGCCCCCGGCGCCTACACCGGCGCCGACCGCAAGGGCCGCGAGGGCAAGTTCAAGGTGGCGAATGGCGGCACGCTGTTCCTCGACGAGATCGGCGACATGCCGCTGGTGCTGCAGAGCAAGCTGCTGCGCGCGCTGCAGGAGCAGGAGATCGAGCCGCTGGGCAGCGACCGCGTCGAGCGCGTGGACGTGCGCATCGTCGCCGCCACCAGCCGCGACCTGGCGGCGATGGTGGCCGCGGGGACGTTCCGCGCCGACCTCTACTACCGGCTGAACGTGCTGCCCATCCGCCTGCCGCCGCTGCGCGAGCGGCTGCCCGACCTCGAAGCGCTGGTCGAGGCGCTGAGCGAGGACATCGCGCGCCGCAGCGGCATGCCGGCGCGCAGCGTGAGCCCGGAGGCGCTGGCGCTGCTGGCGCGGCGGGCCTGGGCGGGCAATATCCGGGAGCTGCGGAACACGCTGGAGCAGGCGGCGTTGATGACGGATGACCTGGTGCTGGAGGTGGGGCATTTCGGGGTTTCTGCCCCCCGGGATGCCACGGGACCGGTCATGCTGCCCGAAATGGCAGGTGGCAGCGCATTTCCGCTGGCGCCTCCGAGCATCGACGGCCGGGTCCGTCCGCTCGGCGAACAGGTGGCGGAGATCGAACGCGCTGCGATCTATGCAGCGCTGCATGCCAGTGGAGGGAATCGCGTCATGGCGGCCAAGCAGCTGGGCATGTCGAGGGCAGCCCTATACGACAGGCTGGCGCGATGGCCAGAGCTGACCGCGGCCTCTTGACCTCGGAGTCAGCCTCGCACCGGCCCGTCCTTCCATGTGAGGAGACGAAGCGAGCTCTTGCGCACGAGCCTTCGCATAATCGTCCGGTGCCAATGTGGCGACGCTTCAGGGGTGGCGATGGTCAACAGGCTCATTTTTGCATCGGTCGCGCTCTCTGGATTCTTGCTTGGGGCGTGTACAACCGGAAAGCCAGAACGGCCAAGCATCTGGGACCCGAAGTACCTCGCCATCGGATTCAAGGGGGCGGCCGATGGGCCCGAACGTGCGCGCACTCTTGGCGCGCACATCTTCGGCGCTGTTTTGGACCCCTCGGGCTCCGGCTGGTTGGTGCACCATCTATGCACCGGGTCGGGAACATGCAAGGTCAAGGTCCTGGTCAGCATTCCCAACGCACAGGCCGACCCGGCGCATTACGCCAACAACAACTGCGGCATAAGAGTTCCTGACGTGATCCTCGTATCGAAGCAGGCGACGACGATCAGTTGGAACCTTGTGTCGGATGACCCGCTGTACGACTACCAGTTCGAGGGCGGCACGCTTGCGGTGGCCGACGGCAAAGGTGTTCTCGTAGCCGACAACAATCCGGTACGTGCCGATGACAACCAAATTTATACGCCAGGTGCCGCACAGGTCTTCGCGGCCGCAAATCAGCCCACCGGCGTCACGCACATGAAGTCGATCGCTACGGCCGGGACCAACCTCGACAAAGCCTTCCCTTACGCGCTCCGGTTGCAGTATCGGCCCAAGACTACGCCAGCGTCGCCCTGGACCGACTGCGATCCCTACGACCCCATCATTGTCAATCACGGCGATTGATGGCCGGTCCGGTGGGCCCTCGCAGAGGCCCTGACGCCCTGAGCAACAACTCCAGTCGCTCGATGCGTTGGGCAAGTTCGCAGTTGGGTGGGAGTTGCTGGGCGCTCAGAATTTCTCGCGCGGCCGCAAGGGCGTGCCGTGAGACCTCATCGACAATAGCCCGGTGCTCGTTCTCGGCCACACCACACATGACAATGCCGCGTACTTGCGGATCGTCCGCCTGGGCCAGCAATGTCAGGGCGGACTCAAAACTCTGCCTCGCTTGGTCGTGCCTGCCCAGTCGTGCCTGCGTCATCCCAAGGTACCCCATCGACAAGGCAGTATGTGAACGCGCCGACAAGCGCTTACCGCCAGCAACAGCCGCTTCAAAACAAGCGTACGCCGATTCGAGCTGATCGCGCGCTTCGAACACCAGCCCGAGGTTGCACTGCACCGTCTGCTCCAGCTGCAAATGGCCGATGGCGCGGGCGATCTCCAATGCACGATTGAGCTCGAATTGGGCCTCGTCGAGTTGACCTTGTTCCAGCAGAATGAGGCCCAAATTGCTGCGCGCGTTGCCTTCCCAGCGGCGATCGCCGGCGTCGCGAGCCAGCACAAGCGCCCGAAGATAGGCGTCGCGGGCGGCGTCGCTGCGGCCTTCTTGATAGTGCAGCGTCGCTAGATTGCCGAGCAAACCTCCCTGCCAGCGCGCATCCTGCGCCTCGACAGCAATCGCATGTGCCGTCTCGTATCGCCGCCTGGCCTCGTCGAACCGGCCTTGAAGGCTCTTCAATGCGCCGATCTCGTTGAGCACTTGGCATCGAGTGCCGGGATGTTTCGTCTGCCCGGCCAGTATGTCTGCCTGAGCCAGCCACGACTCCGCAGTGTTCAGGTTACCCATCGCCGCTTCTATCGCCCCGGCAGCGCAGAGCAGTCTGGCGGAGAGCAAGGGCCTTGATGACCGCAAGTCCTGGCTGGGAAGCCGGGAGATTTCCCCGCGGGCCCTTTCGTGGTTGCCCGTCGCGTACCAGGCCATGCTGCTGACCCACGCAATCACACCGGCACCCGCCTCCGGTAGCGTTCCCAGCGCACGCACTTCATCCGCCAATTCGATCGCGACACGGAACGGGCCTGTCTGTCGCAGGGCTGCCCAAGCCAGAGCCAGGCATGCGACCGCGCTTTCGACATCGGAATCGGCGATCGCCTGTCGGCAGGCCCTAACCAGGTTGTCCAACTCAACACATCGCTGTGCAGTGGCCGCGTTCTCGTCCAGCCCGGCGAAGTGGCGGCGATGTGCCGCTCGGATGGCGGCCGCCATTGCTGGCCCGCTCTCCGGGAATCGAGACTCGGCCGCCAGCTGCTCCCCCGCGAACTCCTGCACGCTCCTCAACATCCCGAACCGCCCGCCCGGCAGCACCCGCAGCAGCGACTTGTCCACCAGCGACTGCACCACGTCCA
>CAIWPS010000523.1 GCA_903914615.1 uncultured beta proteobacterium
CACCGCCGCGTAGAGCATGCCGGGCAGCGCAGTGTCGATGCCGTAGCGCGTTTCGCCGTTGACTTTCACGGCGGTGTCCAGGCGCTTCGTCGGCTTGCCGGCGATGGTCCAGTTGCGCGGGTTCTTCAGCACGATGGTCTTAGGGTCGGGCGGCGTCAGCTTCGAAGCCGCTGCCGCCAGTTCGCCGTAGCGCTGGCGGCGCCCGCTGGCGGCGTGGACGACCGCGCCCTGGTCCACGCTGAGCTCGGCCACCGGCATTTTCCACGCGTCGGCCGCCGCCTGCACCAGCATCATGCGGGCGGCCGCGCCGCCCTGGCGCACGTATTCCTGCGACTCGCGGATACCGCGGCTGCCCCCCGTGGACATGTTGCGCCAGACGCGCTTGGCGGCCAGGTTCTGCCCCGGCGTGACCTGCTGCACCCGCACCTGGTTCCAGTCGCAGCCCAGCTCCTCGGCCACCAGCATGGCCAGGCCGGTGTGCGTGCCCTGGCCCATCTCGGCACGGGCGACGCGGATCGTGCAGCGGTCATCGGGCTCGATGACCACCCAGGCGTTGACCTCGCTGCCGCCACTGCTGCCGCCGGCCAGGGCCGGCGCAGGCACATGGAAGCCCAGCGCCAGGCCGCCCGCCGACAGGCCCGTGGCGACCAGGAACCGGCGCCGGGCCGGCCGATCTGCGTGAACGCGCTTCATGCCGCACCCCCTTCGCAGGCGCCGCTCTGGCAAGGCGGCAGGCCGGCCATGTGGATGACCGAGCCGCCGCCGCCCGGCGACCCCGCGGCGCGGTGGATGGCGGCGCGGATGCGCACGTAGGTGCCGCAGCGGCAGATGTTGGTCATGGCCTCGTCGATGTCGGCGTCGCTGGGCTTGGGCTTGTCCTTCAGCAGCGCCACGGCGGCCAGGATCTGGCCGCTCTGGCAGTAGCCGCACTGCGGCACGTCCAGCGCCTTCCAGGCCATCTGCACCGGGTGGCTGGCATCGGCCGAGAGGCCTTCGATGGTGGTGATCTTGCGGCCCTGCGCCGCCGATGCCGGCAGCACGCAGGTGCGCACGGCCTGGCCGTCGATGAGCACCGTGCAGGCACCGCACTGCGCGATGCCGCAGCCGAACTTGGTGCCGGTCAGGCCCAGCTGCTCGCGGATGGCCCACAGCAGGGGCATCTCGGGTTCGATGTCCAGGGCGAAGTCCTTGCCGTTGACGCTGAGCTTGATCAAGTTGCGTTTCCTTCCAGGTTCGGGCGCCGGCGGGGCGCGATGCCTTGGACGCTAGGCGGCCCAATGTCGCCAATCTATGGGCGTTGTCCCGCATCGGGGCGGCGGCTTCATTTGCGCAGCGCCGGCACCTCGATGGCCAGTCCTTCGGCGCGCCAGTTCAGGTACAGGGCCAGCTGCCGCAGCGCCGGTGCGCCGTAGTCCGGCGGCTCGGCGCGCACGCCGACGAAGCAGCTGCGCAAGCGCCGCTCCAGCGAGCCCAGGCGCTGCCATTCCAGCCGGTACAGCGGGTAGCCGTTGGGCTGGCCCTGGCTCAGCAGGTCGGTGTAGAAGCGCCGGCCCCAGTTGCGGTCGTGGCAGTGCGTGCAGGCCAGATTCAACTGGCCCTGGCGCTGCTGGTACAGCGCAGCCCCGGCCAGCCGCTGCGGCAGCAGCGCGGGGTCGGGGTCGCTGCGCAGGGGCAGGCCGGCCGAGGCCTGGGTGACGAGCGCCGTCAGCGCCAGCAGTTCGTCGGACTCGAAGGCCGGCGCTGCCCGCTGCTGGCGCTCGCTGGCGCAATGGCGGATCTGGTCTTCCAGGTTGAACAGGCGCCCCGTCGCCGCGTGCAGGCGCGGGTAGCGCGGCGCCGCACCGCGCATGCGCGCGACTTCGCCGTGGCAGCTGCTGCAGGCACGCTGGGCGGCACCGGCCGGCGCGTCCCACAGCTGCCCGCCCTGGGCCAGCCAGAGCTGGGCCGGATTGGCCTGCACGTCGGCCTGTTGCGCCTGCACGTCACGGCCGGCGAATTCGATGCCGCTGCGCACCTCGGCCAACGGCAGCAGGCGCTGCTGCGCGGCGCACACGCCCAGCCAGGGCAGCAGCAGCAGCCAGCGCGCCCTGCCCATCGGCATCAGGCGAGCAGCATGGGCTGGCGCAGTTCGCCCAGCACGCCGGCGTCGTCCAGCCATTGCACGAGCCAGTCGCCGCCCTGCACCACGCGCAGCGGGAACTCGAAGTAGGGGTTGGCCGAGATGCCCGAAGACGTCTCGGCGCGGAAGACCTCGACGCCGCCGAGCTCGCAGCGCACCCACTGGATGACGTTGCGCGGGATGACGCGGCCTTCCACGTCCTGGCGGTAGCCGGTCTCCATCGCGTGCTGGATGAGCAGGCGCACCTTGATGACGTCGCCGACGGCGACGCGCTCGGGCAGCAGCAGCCGCGCCAGCGCCATCAGCCGGCGTCCAGGCAGGCCGACTCGGTCACCACGACCTCGGTCTGCGCACAGCGGAACTCGCCCGTGGACAGCCTCGCCAGCGCGACCACGGTCTGCGTGCCGGCCAGGCGCACCCGGGTGGCGATCTCGGCGCGGCCCGACCCCGGCCCGAGGTGGAACACCGCCATGCGCGTGACCGGGTTGCGCGGCGACAGCAGCCAGATGTGGGTGACATGCTGGGCCTCGCTCATCGGGCTGGCCACCGACACGCGCAGCGGCACGGCATAGCCGTTGTCGGCCAGCGGCGGAATCTCCAGCCGCACGCCTTCCTGGCGCAGCGTGGCGGTGCCGACCAGCGGCGCGGTCATCTGTTCCAGGGTGAGCTGCACCGGGCCGCTTTCGGACTGGGCGCGTGCCCAGCGCGGCAGCAAGGACAGCGAGCCGGCCGCGGCCAGCGCCTGCAGGCAGGCACGGCGCGGCCCTTCAGCGGCGGCCATCGTTGTATGCCGGTTCGGCCAGCAGGTAGGCCACGATGTCGGCCAGCGCCTGCTCGCCGAGCACGGTGCGGCCCTGCTGCGCGCGCGCCACGTTGTGCAGGCCCTCGGTGCTGAAGTAGGGCGGCATCAGGGTGTCGGGGTTGCCGAGGCGGGCGTCGGCGATGCGCGCGCGCAGGGCTTCGCGGCTGTAGCGCCGCTTCAGGCCGGACAGCGGCGGCCCGAGGTCACCGCCTTGCGGCAGGCCCGGCAGAACATGGCACAGGATGCAACCGCTGTCCTGACGCTGCAGCAGCAGGGCGCGGCCGCGCGCCGCATCGCCCGCCGGGGCCGGCGGGGCCGCCAGGGCGGGCAAGGGCGCCAGGGTCATCAGGCAGCCCAGGGTTCGCCAGATCGTGCGCAATCGCAGCCTCGGTCGTCAGGGGGAGTCGGTGCCTCGCGGCGCGCTCGAACTCTAGCCCTTCCGGCGCCGCGGTGCTGGCGCAGCGGCGCCAGCACCGGC
>CAIWPS010000524.1 GCA_903914615.1 uncultured beta proteobacterium
CGCCCCCTGCCGCGGCCTCGGCGCCCCTCGGGCAGGGGCACCTGCGCGCCCGCAAGCAGGCGCCGGCGCCGGCCCCGCCGCCGATCGACATCAACAGCGCGAGCCGCGCCGCGTTGAAGACCCTCCCGGGCATCGGCGACGCCGAAGCGCAGAAGATCATCGCCGGCCGTCCCTACCTGACCAAGACCGAACTGGTGAGCCGGCAGGTCCTTCCTGCGGGGCCCTACCTGTCCCTGCGCACCCGGGTGGTGGCGCTGCAGAAGCGCCCGCCGCAGGCACCGCCCTGAGGCCCTCGGCGGGCGGCGGGCCTTGGGCATAATGCATCGCATGTCCGCACTGCCTCGACCCTGCCTGGTGATCCGGCGCTGGCATTGGCGCAAGCCAAGCCACTGACCGACACCCCTGCGCCCGCCCGCACGCGCGCGCCCCGGACCCCGCCCGCCGTCGCAGCACGCTCGCGCACGGCCGCGCCGAGACCCCACCCGGCTTCTCATCCACGAGGCAGAGCCAGATGCTGCTGATGATCGACAACTACGACAGCTTCACCTACAACCTGGTGCAGTACTTCGGCGAGCTCGGCCAGGACGTGCGCGTCTTCCGCAACGACGAGATCACGGTCGAAGGCATCGCCGAGCTGAGGCCCGATCGGCTGGTGCTCTCGCCCGGGCCCTGCAGCCCGGCCGAGGCCGGCATTTGCATCGAGGCCATCCGCCACTTCACCGGCAGGCTGCCGCTGCTGGGCGTGTGCCTGGGCCACCAGGCCATCGGGGCCGCGCTGGGCGGCAAGGTCGTGCGCGCGCAGGTGCAGATGCACGGCAAGGCCAGCACCATCACCACCGACCGGGAGGGCGTCTTCCACGGCCTGCCGGAAAGCTTCAGCGTCATCCGCTACCACTCGCTGGCCATCGAACGCGGGTCGCTGCCGGCCGACCTGCTCGTCACGGCCACCGCCGAAGACGGCGAGATCATGGGTGTGCGCCACCGCGGCGTGCCGCTGGAGGGGGTGCAGTTCCACCCCGAGTCCATCCTCAGCGAGCATGGGCATGCGATGCTGAGGAACTTCCTGGAGCGCGTGCAATGAACCCGATCGACCTGCGCAGCGACACGGTGACGAAGCCGACGCCGGCGATGCGCGCTGCGATGGCCGCGGCCGAGGTCGGCGACGATGTCTTCGGCGACGACCCGACCGTCAACGCCCTGCAGGCGCGCATCGCCGCGATGCTGGGCAAGGAGGCTGCGCTCTTCGTGCCCACCGGCACCCAGAGCAACCTGTGCGGGTTGATGGCGCACTGCCAGCGCGGCGACGAATACCTCGTCGGCCAGATGGCCCACACCTACCGCTGGGAAGGCGGCGGCGCGGCGGTGCTGGGCAGCATCCAGCCGCAGCCGCTGCCGCAGCAGTCCGACGGCTCGATCAGCCTGGCCGACATCGAAGCGAACATCAAGCCCGACGACGCCCACTTCGCGCGCACCCGGCTGCTGGCGCTGGAGAACACATGGGGAGGCCAGGTGCTGCCGCAGGCCTACGTGGAAGCAGCCACCGCGCTGGCGCGGCGCAAGGGTCTGGCCACCCACCTGGACGGAGCGCGCCTGTTCAATGCCGCGGTAGCGAGCGGTGTCCCCGTGGCGGAGATCGCGCGCCCCTTCGACAGCGTCTCGGTCTGCTTCAGCAAGGGGTTGGGCGCGCCGGTGGGCTCGGCCCTGGTGGGCCCGCGCGACTTCATCGCCCGCGCCCACCGCATCCGCAAGATGCTCGGCGGCGGCATGCGCCAGGCCGGCGTGCTGGCTGCGGCGGCGCTGCATGCGCTGGACCACCACCTGGCCCGCCTGGCCGAAGACCATGCCCACGCGCGCGCGCTGGCCGAAGGCCTGCAGGGCCTGCCCGGCGTGACGGTGCAGCCGCCGCAGAGCAACATCCTCTTCGTCGACCTGGCGCCCGAGAAGGCGGCCGGCGTGGTCGACCGCCTGCGCGAGGCCGGCGTGCTGTGCACGGGCCTCTACCGGCTGCGCTTCGTCACCCATCTCGACGTCTCTTCCGCCGACATCGAGCGCGCCATCGCCGTGCTGCGCCGGCATCTGTAGGAGTTCCCTGACATGCCCATCACCAACAGCGAGGCGCTGACCCGCGTCATCGAGCACCGCGAGATCTTCCACGACGAGATGCTGGCGCTGATGCGCCGCATCATGAGCGGCGAGATGTCGCCGGTGATGATCGCCGCGCTGGCCATGGGCCTGCGCGTGAAGAAGGAGACGGTGGGCGAGATCGCCGCCGCGGCGCAGGTGATGCGCGAGTTCGCCACGCCGGTGGTGGTGGCCGACCGCAGGCACCTGGTGGACATCGTCGGCACCGGTGGCGACAACTCGCACACCTTCAACATCTCCACCGCCAGCGTCTTCGTTGCCGCCGCGGCGGGCGCGCGCGTGGCCAAGCACGCGGGACGCAGCGTCTCGTCGACCTCGGGCTCGGCCGACGTGATGGAGGCGCTGGGGGCCTGCATCACCCTCACGCCCGAGCAGGTCGCGCTGTGCCTGCAGGAGACCGGCGTGGCCTACATGTTCGCGCCCAACCACCACGCCGCGATGAAGCACGCCGCCCCGGTGCGCAAGGAACTGGGCGTGCGCACGCTGTTCAACATCCTGGGCCCGCTGACCAACCCGGCGAACGCGCCCAACCAGCTGCTGGGCGTCTTCCACCCCGACCTCGTCGGCATCCTGGTGCGCGTGCTGCAGCGCCTGGGCAGCGAGCATGTGATGGTGGTCTACGGCATGAACGGCATGGACGAGCTGTCGCTGTCGGGTGAATCCGCAGTGGGCGAGCTCAAGGACGGCGAGGTGCGCGAGTACGTCGTCCATCCCAGCGACTTCGGGCTGCCGGTCTACGACTCGCGCGTGCTCAAGGTGGCGAACAAGGAAGAGTCGGTGCAGTGCATCCAGCGCGCGCTGGCCAACGAGGACGGGCCCATCCGCGACGTCGTGCTGCTCAATGCCGGCGCGGCGCTGTACTGCGCGGGCGTTGCCAGCTCGGTCAGCGACGGCGTCAAGCGCGCACGCGAGGCCGTGGCCTCGGGCAAGGCGATGGCCAAGCTGAGCCAGTTCGTGAGCGTCAGCAACAAGTTCAGGGCCTGAGGCGGTGGGCGACATCCTGCAGCGCATCGTCGCCGTCAAGCGCGAAGAGGTAGCGGCAGCGCGCGCCGTGCGCAGCCTGGCCAGCTGGCGCGAGGAGGCCGAGTCCCGCCGCGACCTGCGCGATTTCGCGGCGGCGCTGCGGTCGCGGGTGGCGGCCGGTGGCGCTGCCGTCATCGCCGAGGTCAAGAAGGCCAGTCCCAGCAAGGGCGTGTTGCGCGAGCACTTCGTGCCGGCCGAGATTGCCGCCAGCTACGAGCGCGGCGGCGCCGCCTGCCTGAGCGTGCTCACCGACCGCCGCTTCTTCCAGGGTGCCGACGCATACCTGCAGCAGGCCCGCGCGGCCTGCGCGCTGCCCGTGCTGCGCAAGGACTTCATGGTCGACGAGTACCAGGTCGTGCAGGCGAGCGCGCTGGGCGCCGACTGCATCCTGCTCATCGCGGCCTGCCTGGACGACGCGCAGATGGCCGACCTCGAAGCCTGTGCGCTGGGCCTGGGCCTGGACGTGCTGGTCGAGGTCCACGACGGCGACGAGCTGGACCGCGCGCTGCGCCTGCGCACCCGGCTGCTGGGCATCAACAACCGCAACCTCAAGACCTTCGAGGTGACCCTGGACACCACGCTGGGCCTGCTGCCGCGTGTGCCCGCGGACCGGCTGCTGGTGACGGAGTCGGGCATCGTCGCCCGCGCCGACGTGCTGCGCATGCGCCAGGCCGGCGTCCACGCCTTCCTGGTCGGCGAGGCCTTCATGCGCGCGCCGGACCCGGGGGCGGCGCTGGCCGGGCTTTTCGATTGAACCGGCTGACGCAGCCGCTTTCCCTGCTGCTCGATCGTTCCTTCGAGTCATGCGGCGACTGGCAACCGCTACTGCAGCGCTGGCGCCACAGCGACGCCGGGCTGTCGTTGATCGACGCCGTCGACCGGCGCGTGGCCGGGGGGGCGGTGGTCTATCCCGGCGACGTCTTCCGCGCGCTGACACTGACGCCGCTGGCGCAGACGCGGGTGCTGATCCTCGGCCAGGATCCGTACCACGGACCGGGGCAGGCGGAAGGGCTGGCGTTCTCGGTCGCGCCCGGCCAGCGCCCGCCGCCGAGCCTGCGCAACATCTTCAAGGAACTGCGGCGCGACCTCGGGCTGCCGACACCGAGCTCAGGCTCGCTGCGGCCCTGGGCCGATCGCGGCGTGCTGCTGCTCAACGCCACCCTGACCGTCGAAGACGGCAGCCCAGGCGCCCATGCCAGATTGGGTTGGCATGCGCTCACTGACGAGATATGCATCGCGCTGTCTCAAGATCTGGCACCGAAGGTCTTCATGCTCTGGGGCGCGCACGCCCAGGCCAAGCGCCCGCTGCTCGAAGGTGCCTGCGGCCACCTGATGCTGCAGAGCAACCATCCCTCGCCCTTGTCTGCGCTGCGGCCGCCGCTGCCCTTCACCGGCTGCGGGCACTTCGGCGCTGCCTCTCGCCACCTCGCCGACGCCGGGAGAGGCCGGCTGGATTGGTCGCTGCCCTGAGCCGCCGCCGTGCTATACTCACAGGCTCTCCGGAGGGGTGCCCGAGTGGCTAAAGGGGGCAGACTGTAAATCTGTTGGCTTACGCCTACGGTGGTTCGAATCCACCCTCCTCCACCAGAGAGACCCCGGCAAGGGCGAAGTTCGGCAGCTTGCGGCGAACTTCGGGCGGGGCGCGCAGCGGGAGTAGTTCAATGGCAGAACCCTAGCCTTCCAAGCTAATGACGCGGGTTCGATTCCCGTCTCCCGCTCCACGGAAGGAAGGTATTTCAGCATCGTCGTTACGGGTGTGCCGGCCTCGCGCCAGACGCCGTCAGACCCGTACCGATGCCCATGTGGCTCAGTGGTAGAGCACCCCCTTGGTAAGGGGGAGGTCGCGCGTTCGATCCGCGCCATGGGCACCAGCAATCGTCTCTGTATCAGACCCTATTTCGACTCGACCCGAGTTCTTCAGCCAGGAGCGCTAGGAAATGGCAAAAGGTAAATTCGAACGCACCAAGCCGCACGTCAACGTGGGCACGATCGGCCACGTGGACCATGGCAAGACGACGCTGACGGCGGCGATCACGTCGGTGCTGGCATCCAAGTTCGGCGGCGAGGCCAAGGCCTA
>CAIWPS010000525.1 GCA_903914615.1 uncultured beta proteobacterium
GAACGACCTCACCGAGCATCACTGCCGTTGATGGCTGGGTTGATGGGTGACCATGAAAAACGGGGCGCAAAGGCCCGCGTTTCCTGGGTTTTTGGCGGAGCCGGAGGGATTCGAACCCTCGATGCAGGTTTTGCCCACATACTCCCTTAGCAGGGGAGCACCTTCGGCCACTCGGTCACGACTCCGGCGAAGTGGGCCGCATTCTAGCGGCATGCAGCGGCCCGCGGCCGCCCCTCGTGCATCAGGCCGCCGCCACGGGCGCCTGTTCGAGCTCGAAGGCCTTGTGCAGCGCGCGAACCGCAAGCTCCATGTACTTCTCGTCGATGACGACGCAGGTCTTGATCTCGCTGGTCGTGATCATCTGGATGTTGATGCCCTCTTCCGACAGCGTGCGGAACATCTTGCTCGCCACGCCGACATGGCTGCGCATGCCGATGCCGACGATCGACACCTTGCAGATCTTGGCGTCGCCGGCCAGCCGCGCCGCGCCGATGGCGGGCATCACCTGTTCCTGCAGCACCGCCATGGCGCGGGCGTAGTCGCTGCGCGGCACGGTGAAGCTGAAGTCGGTGCGGCCGTCGTGCGAGACGTTCTGGATGATGACGTCGATGTCGATATTGGCGTCTGCCACCGGGCCCACGATCTGGGACGCGATGCCGGGCCGGTCGGGCACGCCGATGACGCTGATCTTGGCCTCGTCGCGGTTGAACGCGATGCCGGCCACCACGGCTTGTTCCATCTTTTCGTCTTCCTCGAAGGTGATGAGGGTGCCCGACTTCGCTTCTTCCTCGAGCGGGATGTCCCAGGGCGTGAAGCTCGACAGCACACGCACCGGCACGCGGTACTTGCCGGCGAATTCCACCGAGCGGATCTGCAGCACCTTGCTGCCCAGGCTGGCCATCTCCAGCATCTCTTCAAAGCTGATGGTGGCCAGGCGCCGTGCCTCGGGAACGATGCGCGGGTCGGTGGTGTAGACGCCGTCGACGTCGGTGTAGATCAGGCATTCGGCAGCCTTCAGCGCCGCGGCCACGGCCACGGCCGAGGTGTCGCTGCCGCCACGTCCCAGGGTCGTCACATGGCCTTGCGGGTCGATGCCCTGGAAGCCGGTGATGACGACCACCTTGCCGGCGGCCAGGTCGGCGCGCACGCGCTGGTCGTCGATGCTGGCGATGCGCGCCTTGGTGTAGGCCGAGTCGGTGGCGATCGGCACCTGCCAGCCGCCGTAGCTCACCGCCTGCAGGCCCTGCGCCTGCAGCGCCAGCGCCAGCAGACCCACCGAGACCTGCTCGCCGGTGGCCGCCACGGCATCCATTTCGCGCAAGGCCTGGGGCGTCTGCGGGTTGGGCAGCAGTTCCTTGGCCAGGCCGAGCAGGCGGTTGGTCTCGCCCGACATCGCGGACGGCACCACCACCAGCTGGTGGCCGGCGCGGACCCATTTGGCGACGCGCTGCGCCACGCTGCGGATGCGCTCGGTCGAGCCCATCGAGGTGCCGCCGTACTTGTGAACGATCAATGCCATGGCCGGGTGCCGCAGGGGTTCGCGAAGGCGCGTCGGGCCGTGAGGGCGGGTCGCGCAAAGCGGTGGATTTTAGCGGGCGTGCTGACGCTGCCCTGTCGCGGCGGGCACCCAGCTGATGCCGAGTTGCGGCGCGCCCGGCGGCGCCTGCCAGGCCGCATCCACACCGATGCCGGGCGCAAACACCAGCTCGCCGGCGGGCGTGAAGAGCAAGGGGCCGGCACGCTCCCAGGCCGGCACGCCACGCAACTGGTACTGCTTCTTCAGGCTGCGTGCGCTGCCCGCGGCGGCCAGCCTGAAACGCTCGCCGCCGCTGCGCTCGCGCGCCACCAGGTCGCGCAGCAGCGCTGGCGACGCGCCACCTTGTGTGGCCGGCGCGACCTCGAAATGCCCCGCCCAGCCCGCCAGCGCATGGCCGCCGGGCCGGCTGAGGTCCACGGCCTGCGGCAGCGGCGCCGGCAGCCGTTCCGGCGTGGGCGGCGCCTGGCGCAGGAGGCCCCGGTACAGCCGCAGTTCGGCACCCGGGGCGCCCCAGCGGCCGAGCGCATGCCGCGGCAGTTCTTCCAGCAGCCGGTCGACCAGCGACTGCGGTGCGCCGCGCCCCAGCACCTGCACCAGCCAGCCCTGCAAGGCGTTGCGGCGACGCGCCGGGGGCAGCGCCAGCCAGGCCGATACCCGCAGTGCCTCACCCTGCTGCACGGCCGGCAGGTCGAGCAGGGCGACCTCGGCGGCCAGCAGCCGGTCCTGCTGCGCATGCGCGGCGGCGGCGCACAGTGCCGTTTCGCTGTCGGGAAAGGCCGCCTGGAGTGCCGGCAGCACCTGCAGTCGCAGGCGGTTGCGCGCGTGCCGCGGGTCGGCGTTGCTGGGGTCCTCGACGAATCGAAGGCGGTGGCGGCGCACGTAGGCCTCGATCGCTTCGCGGGGCAGGTCCAGCCAGGGCCGCGACCACCACAGTCCGCCGCGCTGCGCCTGCCGCGGCATGGCCGCCAGCCCCGCCGCGCCGGCGCCCCGCAGCGCCTGCAGCAGCCAGGTTTCGGCCTGGTCGCGGCGGTGGTGCGCCAGCAGCACGAGGTCGCAGCCGGCGGTCTGCGCCAGTTCCGCCAGGGCCCGGTAGCGCTCGCGGCGCGCCCAGGCTTCGACGCTGTCGCCGCGCCCCGGTGCCGTGAGCAGGTGCTGGCAGGCGAACTCGGCGCCCCAGCGGCGCGCCTGGCCGCGCACCTGCGCCAACCAGCCGTCAGCGGCGGCATGCAGCCCGTGGTGGACGTGCAGGGCAACGACCTGCAGGCCCTGCGCCCGCGCCGCCTGCACCGTGCAGTGCAGCAGCGCCGTCGAATCGCGGCCGCCGCTGGCCGCCACCGCGACCCGCGGCCAGCGCAACTAGCGCTCCTTGGTGTCGGTGAAGCGGCCGTAGCTGCGCAGCCGCTCGTAGCGGCGCTGCAGCAGGTCCTTGGGCTTGACGTCGGCGCTCTGGCGCAGCGCCTCGCCCAGGGCACGCTTGAGCTGCGCCGCCATCCAGGGCATGTCGCGGTGGGCGCCGCCGACGGGCTCGTTGACGATCTTGTCGATGACGCCCAGCGCCTTCAGCCGGTGCGCCGTGATGCCCAGCGCCTCGGCGGCGTCGCTGGCACGTTCCGAGGTCTTCCACAGGATCGAAGCGCAGCCCTCGGGCGAGATCACCGAGTAGACCGAGTACTGCAGCATCAGCACCTGGTCGGCGACGCTGATGGCCAGCGCGCCGCCCGAGCCGCCCTCGCCGATGATGGTGCTGACGATGGGAACTTCCAGCTGCGCCATCTCGAAGATGTTGCGGCCGATGGCTTCGCTCTGGCCGCGTTCCTCGGCGCCGATGCCGGGGTAGGCGCCGGGCGTGTCGACGAAGGTGAAGACCGGCAGGCCGAACTTCTCGGCCAGCTTCATCAGCCGCAGCGCCTTGCGGTAGCCCTCGGGGCGCGACATGCCGAAGTTGCGCAGCGTGCGCTCCTTGGTGTCGCGGCCCTTCTGGTGGCCCAGCACCATGCAGGACTGGCCGTTGAAGCGCGCCAGGCCGCCGACGATGGACAGATCGTCGGCGTAGTGGCGGTCGCCGTGCAGTTCCTGGAAGTCGGTGAAGATCTCGCTGATGTAGTCCAGCGTGTAGGGCCGCTGCGCATGGCGCGCGATCTGCGTCACCTGCCAGGGCGTGAGGTTCGAGTAGATGTCGCGCGTGAGCTGCTGGCTCTTCGCGCTCAGGCGCTCGATCTCGTCGCTGATGTCGACGGCCGACTCGTTCTGCACGTAGCGCAGTTCGTCGATCTTGGATTCGAGCTCGGCGATGGGCTGCTCGAACTCGAGGAAGTGGCGTTTGGACAAGGTCAGTACTCCACGGGCTCGGGATCCAGGCTGCGCCAAATATACCAAGTGGCCACCGAGCGGAAAGGCGCCCAGCCCTCGCCCAGTTCGCGGGCCTCGGCGCGCGAGACCGGCTCGCCGCTGAAGTAGTTCAGGCTGATGCCCTTGATGAGGCCCAGGTCGTCCAGCGGCATCACGTTGGGGCGGAGCAGGTGGAAGATGAGGAACATCTCCGCCGTCCAGCGGCCGATGCCGCGGATGGCCACCAGCTCGGTGATGATGGCCTCGTCGTCCATCGCCTGCCATTCGTCCACATGCACCTGGCCTTCGGTGAAATGGCGCGCCAGGTCCAGCAGGTATTCGCACTTGCGCGCCGACAGGCCGGCCTCGCGCATCTGCGGCACCTGCAGCGAGCGCACCTCGCCAGCTTGCAGGCAGGTGCCCACGCCGCCTGCGACGAGGGCGAATCGGTCCCACACCGACTGCGCCGCCTTGACCGAGATCTGCTGGCCGACGATGGACCGCGCCAGCGTCGTGAAGGCGTCGCCGCGGGTCTTCAGGCGTGCATCGCCGAAGCGCGGAATCAGCTTCTTCATCACGCGGTCTCGGCGCGACAGGTGGCGGCAGGCATCGTCCCAGTAGGCCGGGGTGCCGTCGGAAGGCAGGGCCGCTGCCGCCAGGGTGCGCACCATCGCTCAGGCCCGCACCCAGGTCGTGCCCTGGGCGCCGTCCTTGAGCTCGATGCCCTGCCCGGCCAGTTCGCGGCGGATGGCGTCGGCCAGCGCGTAGTCGCCCGCCGCCTTGGCCGCGGCGCGGGCCTGGATGCGCTCGGCGATGGCCCCGTCGGCCAGCGTGCCCCCGCCTTGCAGGTAGGACTGGGGCGCCTGCTGCAACAGGCCCAGCACGCCGCCCAGCGCCTGCAGCAGCCCGGCCCGCTGCGCCTGGCCACGGTTGACCTCGCTCGCCAGCTCGAACAGCACGGCGATGGCGCCGGGCGTGTTGAAGTCGTCGTCCATCGCGGCCTTGAAGGCCGCGGCCGCCGGGTCGGCCCAGTCGATGGCGGCCGGCACCGAGACCTCGCCGGCGGCGCCCAGCGCGGTGTACAGGCGCTTGAGCGCGGTGCGTGTTTCCTCGAGCAGCTGGTCGCTGAAGTTGAAGGGGCTGCGGTAGTGCGTGCGCAGCATGAAGAAGCGCAGGGTCTCGCCGTCGAACTTCTTCAGCACGTCCTCGATGGTGAAGAAATTGCCCAGCGACTTCGACATCTTGGTGTCGTCGATGTTGAGGAAGCCGTTGTGCATCCAGACGCGGACGAATTCGCCGCCGCTGGCACCTTCGCTTTGCGCGATCTCGTTCTCGTGGTGCGGGAACTGCAGGTCCTGGCCGCCGCCGTGGATGTCGAAGGGCTCGCCCAGCAAGGCGCTGCTCATCGCCGAGCATTCGATGTGCCAGCCGGGGCGGCCGCGGCCCCAGGGGCTGGCCCACTGCGCGTCTTCGGGCTCGCCTTCCTTGGCCGATTTCCACAGCACGAAGTCCAGCGGGTCTTCCTTGTCGCCCAGCACGGCCACGCGCTCGCCGGCGCGCAACTCGTCCAGCGACTTGCCCGAGAGCTTGCCGTAGCCGGCAAAGCGCCGCACCGCGTAGTTGACGTCGCCTCCCGCGCCGCCCTCGGCCTTCGGCTGCACCTGGTAGGCCAGGCCCTTGTCCTGCAGCCGGCCGATGAGCTGCTGCATCTGCGGCACGAAGTCGGTGGCGCGCGGCTCGTGCGTGGGCGGCAGCACGCCCAGCGCGGCAAAGTCCCGGTGCATGGCGGCGATCATCTCGTCGGTGAGGGCGCGGATGCTCAGACCGCGCTCGACGGCACGGCGGATGATCTTGTCCTCGATGTCGGTGATGTTGCGCACGTAGGTGACGCGCCAGCCGCTGGCCAGCAGCCAGCGATAGGCCATGTCGAAGGCCAGCACCATGCGCGCATGGCCGAGGTGGCACAGGTCGTAGACCGTGATGCCGCAGACATACATCCGCACATGGCCGGGGTCGATGGGCGCGAAAGGCTCGACGCGGCGCGTCAGCGTGTTGTGGATGCGCAGGCTCATGGGCGAAGGTGGGTGCGTCCGCCGTCAGCGCTGGCGGCGGGCGCTGCGGGGCGTCGATAGAATGAAAAATCAGTATAGCGGCCCCACCCTGCCCATCCGGGCCGGTGCGGACCCTCTTCCCACCCGATGCCACCGCGCCGCCCGCACCGCCCCCTCACCTTCGCCCGCCTGGCCTGCCTGGCCCTGACCCTGCTGGCCGGCGCGGCCAGGGCCGACGCCGTGGCCGAGGTGCGCGAGCTTGTCGGCAAGGGTGATCTTGCCGGCGCATTGCAGCGCGCCGACAAGGCGGTGGCGGCCAACCCGCGCGACGCCCAGCTGCGCTTCACCCAGGGCGTCGTGCTGATGGACCTGCAGCGCGATGCCGAGGCCCTGGCCCTCTTCACCGAGCTGGCCCAGGAATACCCCGAGCTGCCCGACCCGTACAACAACATCGCCCTGCTTCAGGCGCGCGCCGGCAAGCTGGAGCTGGCCCGCCAGGCGCTGGAGGCAGCGCTGCGCAACGACCCCGGCCACCGCACCGCCCGCGTCAACCTGGGCCAGGTGCACCTGATGCTGGCCGTGCAGGCCTGGGAGCAGGCGGCCGCCAGCGGGCCCGTGGACACTGCACTGCAGCGCAAGCTGCTGGCCGCCCGGGCCTTGCTGGTCGGCACGCCGGCGCCGGCCCGCTAGACTCGCGGCCGACGCCGAACCCGGCACGGAGACTCACTGCCTTGAAACTCCAATCCTGCCTGCTGGCCGCCGCGGCCGCCCTGGCGCTGGCCCTGCCCGCGCACGCCCAGAAGGTGCGCCTGGCCACGAGTGCCGGCGACATCGTGCTCGAACTCGACGCCGAGAAGGCGCCGAAGACGGTCGACAACTTCCTCAAGTACGTGCGCGCCGGACACTACGACGGCGTCATCTTCCACCGCGTCATCGACGGCTTCATGATCCAGACCGGCGGCTACAAGAACGACCTCAGCGAGAAGCCGACACGGCCGCCGATCCCCCTGGAGGCGCACAACGGCCTGTCCAACCTGCGCGGCACGGTGGCGATGGCGCGCACCGGCATCCCCGACTCGGCGACCTCGCAGTTCTTCATCAACGTCGCCGACAACCTGCGGCTGGACGAGGCGGGTGGCGGCTACGCGGTGTTCGGCAAGGTCGTCGAGGGCATGGACGTCGTGGACCGCATCCGGGCCGTCCCCACGCGGGCGCTGAGCGTGCACGCCAACCTGCCCGTCACCGCCATCATCATCAAGAAGGCCACACTGGAGAAATGACATGACCAAGAACGTGCAGATGGACACCAGCGCCGGCAGCCTGCGCATCGAACTTGACGACGAGAAGGCGCCGCTGTCGGTGGCCAACTTCCTCGATTACGTGAAGCAGGGCCATTTCGACGGCACCGTGTTCCACCGCGTCATCAAGGGCTTCATGCTGCAGGGCGGCGGCTTCGAGCCCGGCATGAAGCAGAAGCCCAGTGGCGCTGCGGTGCGCAACGAGGCCAACAACGGCCTGAAGAACAAGCGCTACACGCTGGCGATGGCGCGCACCAGCGACCCCCATTCGGCCACCGCGCAGTTCTTCATCAACACCGTCGACAACGACTTCCTCGACTTCCGCAGCGAAAGCCCGCAGGGCTGGGGGTACGCGGTCTTCGGCCGCGTCGTCGCGGGCACCGAGGTCGTCGATGCCATCGAGAAGGTCGCCACCGGGCGCAAGGGCTTCCACGACGACGTGCCGGTCGAAGACGTCCACATCGTGCGCGTCACCGAGATCGACTGATGGCCGCGGCCGAAGCGGGCCCTGCTTCGGCCCCGACCCGCAGCGGCGGCCCGGCAGCACTGCCGGCCTTCTTCGAGTTCAGCGCGCCGGTCTCCTGGCGCGCCATCGACTTCATCTCCGACCTGCACCTGTCGGACGCGATGCCGCGCACCTTCGAAGCCTGGGCCACGCACCTGCGCCGCACCTCGGCCGACATGGTCTTCATCCTCGGTGACCTGTTCGAGCTCTGGGTCGGCGACGACATGCGCCAGCGCAGCTTCGAGCGCCATTGCGTGGAGGTGCTGGCCGAGGTCGCGAGCCACCGCCAGCTGGCCTTCATGGTCGGCAATCGCGACTTCCTGGTCGGCACCGAGCTTCTGCGCGCGGCCGGCATGATGGGCCTGCCCGACCCCACGGTGCTCTCCGCCTGGGGCCAGCGCCTGCTGCTCAGCCACGGCGACGCGCTGTGCCTGGACGACGCGCCCTACCAGGCCTTCCGGGCCGAGGTGCGAGCGGCCGAATGGCAGGCGCGTTTCCTGGCGCGGCCGCTGGCGGAACGGCTGGAGGTCGCGGCCCAGGTTCGCAACGCCAGCGCGTCGCGGCGCCGCTACGACGGCGACAGCAACGTCGACATCGACGCCGCGGCCGCCGTGCGCTGGCTGCATGCGATGGGCGCGGCCGAGATGGTGCACGGCCACACCCACCGGCCCGGCAGCCAGCTGCTGGCGCCCGGCTACAAGCGCCATGTGCTCAGCGACTGGGACCTGGACACCGCAGAACGGGCCGAGGTCATGCGCCTGACGCGCGACGGCTTCGTGCGCCAGCCGCCGACGGCCTGAGCCCGGCGTGCTCGGTCGCCTGCGCCGGCATTGGCGCCTGCAGCGCGAGCAGGCGGCGTTGCGGCGCCGCGCCATCCCCGACGACCTGTGGAAGCGCACGCTGGTGCGTTACCCCTTCCTGCAGCGTCGCGCCGCCGAGGACGCGGCGGCGCTGCGCCGGCTCACGAGCCTGTTCCTCGACCGCAAGGAGTTCAGTGCCGCCGGCGGGCTGCAATTGGGCGACGCGATGGTCGTCGCCATTGCGGCGCAGGCCGTGCTTCCGGTGCTGCGGCTGGGCCTGCAGGCCTACGACGGCTTCGTCGGCATCGTCGTCCACCCCGACCAGGTGGTGGCCCGGCGGCAGGTCGCCGACGATGCGGGCGTGGTGCACGAGTACGACGAACTGCTCGCCGGCGAGGCCGTGCAGGGCGGGCCGGTGATGCTGTCGTGGCGCGACGTGCGCGCCGCCGGACCGGGTGCCGCCCAGGGCTACAACGTCGTCATCCACGAATTCGCCCACGTGCTGGACATGGCCGACGGCGTCGCGAACGGCGTGCCCCTGCTGCCCACCGAGCTGCCCGTGGCGGCATGGCGGGCCACCCTGCACGAAGAGTACGAGCGCTTTGCGCGGCGCGTCGATGCGGGCGAGGACACGGCGCTGGACCCCTACGGCGCCACCGCAGAAGACGAGTTCTTCGCCGTCGCCAGCGAGGCCTTCTTCGTCAGCCCGCAGGCCATGCAGGCCGAGCACCCCGTGCTGTACGCGATGCTCGGCCGCTACTACCGCCAGGACCCGGCGACCGACACGCCGCCGAGCCGCCGCAGCCGGGCCTAGGCCGCGGTGGCCTCGGCGCGCGGCTTGTCGCTCTTGCGCGGCGGCTGGATGTCGAGCTGCACCGCGTCCTCGGCGTCGAGGTCGACGCCCAGCCGGCCGCCATCGACCAGCCGCCCGAACAGCAGCTCGTCGGCCAGGGCGCGGCGTATCGTGTCCTGGATCAGGCGCTGCATCGGGCGCGCGCCCATCAGCGGGTCGAAGCCCTTCTTGGCCAGGTACTTGCGCAGCGTGTCGCTGAAGGTCACCTCGACCTTCTTCTCTGCCAGCTGGCCTTCGAGCTGCAGCAGGAACTTGTCGACGACGCGCAGGATGATCTCTTCATCCAGCGACTTGAAGTTGACGATGGCGTCCAGGCGGTTGCGGAACTCGGGCGTGAACAGGCGCTTGATGTCGGCCATCTCGTCGCCCTGCTCGCGCTTGTTCAGGAAGCCGATGGTCGACTTGTTCATGGTCTCGGCGCCCGCGTTGGTGGTCATGATGATGATCACGTTGCGGAAGTCGGCCTTGCGCCCGTTGTTGTCGGTCAGGGTGCCGTGGTCCATGACCTGCAGCAGCACGTTGAAGACGTCGGGGTGCGCCTTCTCGATCTCGTCCATCAGCAGCACCGAGTGCGGTTTCTTCGTCACCGCCTCGGTGAGCAGGCCGCCCTGGTCGAAGCCGACGTAGCCCGGGGGCGCGCCGATGAGGCGGCTCACGGCGTGGCGCTCCATGTACTCGGACATGTCGAAGCGGATGAGGTCGATGCCCAGCACGTAGGCCAGCTGCTTGGCGACCTCGGTCTTGCCGACGCCGGTGGGGCCGCTGAACAGGAAGGAGCCGATGGGCTTGTCGCCCTTGCCCAGGCCCGAACGCGCCATCTTGATCGACGCTGCCAGTGCGTCGATGGCCGGGTCCTGGCCGAAGACCACGCTCTTGAGGTCGCGGTCCAGGGTCTTGAGCTTGCTGCGGTCGTCGCTGGAGACGCTGGCCGGCGGGATGCGCGCGATCTTGGCGACGATCTCTTCCACCTCGGCGCGGGTGATGGTCTTCTTGCGCTTGTTGGCGGGAAGGATGCGCTGCGCGGCACCGGCCTCGTCGATGACGTCGATGGCCTTGTCGGGCAGGTGGCGGTCGTTGATGAACTTGGCCGAGAGCTCGGCAGCGGCCTGCAGCGCGCCGACGGCGTACTTCACGCTGTGGTGTTCCTCGAAGCGCGTCTTCAGGCCCTTCAAAATCTCCACCGTCTGCTCGACCGAGGGCTCGACGACGTCGACCTTCTGGAAGCGCCGGGACAGCGCCGCGTCCTTCTCGAAGATGCCGCGGTATTCCGTGAAGGTGGTGGCCCCGATGCATTTCATGGCGCCGCTGGACAGCGCCGGCTTGAGCAGGTTGGAAGCGTCGAGCGTGCCGCCGCTGGCCGCGCCGGCACCGATGAGGGTGTGGATCTCGTCGATGAAGAGGATCGCGCCGGGCTGGTCCTTGAGCTGCTTGAGCACGCCCTTCAGGCGCTGTTCGAAGTCGCCGCGGTACTTGGTGCCGGCGAGCAGGGCGCCCATGTCCAGCGAATAGACGGTCGCGTCGGCCAGCACCTCGGGAACGTCCTTCTCGGTGATGCGCCAGGCCAGGCCTTCGGCGATGGCGGTCTTGCCGACGCCGGCCTCGCCGACCAGCAGCGGGTTGTTCTTGCGCCGGCGGCACAGCACCTGGATGACGCGCTCGACCTCGTGCTCGCGGCCGATCAGCGGGTCGATCTTGCCGTCGCGGGCGAGCTGGTTCAGGTTCTGGGTGAATTGCTCCAGCGGCGAGCCCTTGGCGTCTCCGGCCTCTTCCTTCTCGGCCTCGTTGCTGCTGGGCCCCTCGTTGCCCTTGGCGGGCTCGGGCGGGTCGGACTTCTTGATGCCATGGGCAATGAAGTTGACGACGTCCAGCCGCGTCACGCCCTGCTGGTGCAGGTAGTAGACAGCATGCGAGTCCTTTTCGCCGAAGATCGCCACCAGCACGTTGGCGCCGGTGACTTCCTTTTTGCCGCTGCCGGTGCTCTGCACATGCATGATGGCGCGCTGGATGACGCGCTGGAATCCCAGCGTCGGCTGCGTGTCCACTTCCTCGGAGCCGCCCACCGTGGGCGTGTTCTCCTTGATGAAGGTGGCCAGGCTCTTGCGCAGGTCCTCGATGTTGGCCGCGCAGGCGCGCAGCACCTCGGCGGCCGAGGGGTTGTCCAGCAGCGCCATCAGCAGATGCTCGACGGTGATGAATTCGTGCCGCTGCTGGCGTGCTTCGACAAACGCCATGTGCAGGCTGACTTCAAGCTCTTGCGCGATCATGCGGCCTCCATAATGCATTGCAGCGGATGCCCCTCGCGGCGAGCCGCGGTGAGCACCAGTTCGACTTTCGTCGCGGCGACGTCCTTCGTGTAGACGCCACAGATGCCGCGTCCCTCGTGGTGAATCTTCAGCATGATGAGCGTGGCCGTGTCCGGATCACGCTGAAAGTACTGTTGCAGCACCATCACGACGAACTCCATGGGCGTGTAGTCGTCGTTGAGCATCACCACCTGGTACAGCTGCGGCGGCTTCGTTCGCGCCGCCTTGCGCTCGGCCACCACCGCACCCTGACCGCCTTCACGCCGGGGCGTGGGAGGCAGCTTGGGTGGCGATGGCGGGGATTCTTCAGGCATGGCCCATTCTATCGAGTTGGTCTGGCTGCGCACGACGTCGTCAGCGCAGACCTTCACCAACGGCATATTGCCCCATCGGGCCCGCGTTCAAGGCCGGAGCAGAGGTCGTTTTTCGCCCCTTCCCGCGCCCGCGGGCCGAACTTTGCCCAGCGTTTGTCGAAGGTTCCAACCGTTGCCAATGCGTCGAATCCTTGACACTCGAAGTCGCGCAGGAGGACAATTTCTGCCGCAGTTCAGCGCAGGGGGTACAGCATGGCAGTCGGCACGGTCAAGTGGTTCAACGACGCGAAGGGCTTTGGATTCATCGAGCCTGAAGGCGGTGGCGCCGATGTCTTCGCGCACTTCTCGGCCGTCCAGATGGAGGGCTTCCGTACCCTCAAGCAAGGCGGCAAGGTCAGCTACGAATTGATGCAGGGGCCCAAGGGCAACCTGGCCCAGAACATCCGTCCGGTCGATGCCGATGCGTCCGCCGAAGCACCGCAATCGGCTACGGCTGCGGCTGCGGCAGGCGTGCCAGCAGACTGACCGAAGCGCCCCCTCCCGGGCGTGATGAGGCCCGCCGAGGCGGGCCGGGTGCTGGGTCTCGCATTCGAGCGGGCCTAGGGAAAGGCGGTCAAAGTCCTGCCGATCGATGTCGATCGCCAACCCGACATCCTTCTTCGGCAGCCCCACAGGCCGAACCTGAAGGGCCTCGCCGCGATTCGACGCGTGCATCGAACTGCAGCCCGGTCATCGCCGGCATGGCTGGATGTCCAGCGCGAGCGCCTGAAACGGGATTCACGAAGCTGTCGTCGACCGGCATCGACAAGCGGATGGACGCGCAGGCCAAGGCGGCGCTCGCCAGCGACCCAGCCCGCATGCGTTCCGCGCCTGCGGCAGGTGGCGGCACCACGCGGACACGGGCACTTCACGACGCGCTGGGTCGCGCCGGCCGGGCGCGGGTCTCCACCGGCCTGGCCCGACCATGCCGCTCGCTTGCAGATCACCGAGGTCCGGACGGTCCACGAAGCAACGCATCGCGGATCAGGTCCACGGCCTCCCAACCTGGTGATCGGCGCCGCGCCGAGCAAGTCGTTGCGATCACGCTGCAGTGGATCGGCGCGTCCGCGGCGCGGGCCGCGCGAACACCGCCCTGTCAGCCGCCAGTCTCTCGAACTGGCGCGCGATGTTTCCGCAGACGAGGTCGCACAAGGCATAGACGGAAGGGTCGGCGATGGTGTAGATCGCACTGTTGCCGCGACTTTCGCGTGCAACGAGTCCGTGCTGCGTCAGCAAGGCCAGGTGCCGGGAAATGTTGGCCGAGCTGTAGCCGCACAACTGCGCGAGTTCGCCCACGCTGCGCTCGCTCTGGCGAAGCAGATTGAGGATCTGCAGCCTTGTCGGTTCCGACAAGGCCTGGAAGTACGACGCCACTTGGGCGAGCGCCTCGTCGGGAAGTCCTTCCATGTCGGTGCAGGCCTGTGGTTGCTCGGTCGCCATGATGCCTCCAATCGAAGAACTTCGCAGTTTCATGAGCAAAATTCTACTTGCATATTTAGCTGTATGCGCAAATACTAGCGTCAATCCGACATTGACTCCCGCGCCAGCGTTCTGGCCGACCCAAAGGAAAAAGCGCCCATGTGCCCGACCCGATACCGCTGCTCCGCCGCGGCACTGGCCCTGACGGCCGCCCTCGGCGCCGGCAGCCCGGCAGCCCTGCTCGCCGCAGACTTCACGGCGGTGGCAGCCCGGCCGGGCACTTCCAGTGCCACGACGGCCTTCGACGGCGTGGTCGAGGCCGTGCGGCAGACCGTCGTTGCCGCCCAGGTACCGGGAGCCGTCGTCCAGCTCGGCGTCAAGGCCGGTGACCGCGTTGTTGCGGGCCAGGTGCTCCTGCGCCTGGATGCACGCGCCGCTGCCCAGACCGCAGCCGCGGGCGAGGCCCAGGTTCAGGCCGCCCGCGCGGCGCTGGAAGTCGCCAGCAAGGACTTCGAACGTCAGCGACAGTTGTTCCAGAAGAACTACATCAGCCAGGCGGCGCTGGAGCAGGCCGAATCGCAGTTCAAGTCGACCCAGGCCAAGGTCGATGCGCAGCTGGCGCAGGCGGGGGCGGCGCGCACGCAGACCGGCTTCTACCTTGTGCGGGCACCGTTCGCCGGCATCGTCTCCGAGGTGCCCGTCTCGCTGGGCGACATGGCCATGCCCGGCCGGCCGCTGCTCACCTTGTACGACCCGAGCGCCTTGCGCGTCACGGCCGCGGTGCCGCAAAGCGTCAGTGCGGGCCTGACCGCCGCGGCCCTGCCCCGGATCGAGTTCCCCGGCCTGCCGGCGGCGCAACAGTGGGTCCAGCCGGTGCGCGCGCAAACGTTGCCCACCGTCGACCCTGGAACGCACACGGTGCAGATCCGCGCCGAGTTGACAGCCGGGCTGACGCATCTGGCTCCGGGCTTGTATGCCCGGATGTGGCTGCCGGTTGCGGCTGGCGGCCAGGCTTCGGGCGCGCCGGCACCGCTGACGGTGCTCCAGTCCGCCGTGGTGCGGCGCGCCGAGCTCACCGCGCTGTATGTGCTGGACCCGAGCGGCAAGCCCATCCTGCGCCAGGTTCGCCTGGGTCGCATCGAGGGCGACAAGGTCGAGGTCCTGGCGGGCCTGTCCGCCGGCGAACGTGTCGTCTCCGACCCGCAGGCCGCGGCCCGCGTCTCGGCGCCTGCGCGCTGAAGCCCCCGGGATCGCCATGTCCGACAAAAGCCGCTCCTTCGCCTCCGGCCCCGCGCTCGGGGTTTCCGGCCGCATCGCCGCCTTCTTCCAGCGCGCCCGGATCACGCCACTGCTGGCCCTGCTGGCCCTGCTTCTGGGCATCTTTGCCGTGGCGGTGACGCCGCGCGAAGAGGAGCCCCAGATCAACGTGACGATGGCCAACGTGCTCATCCCCTTCCCTGGGGCTGCCGTGCGCGACGTCGAGCAGGTGGTGGCCGGCCCGGCCGAGCAGGTTCTGGCCCAGATCTCCGGCGTCGAGCATGTGATGTCGCTGTCGCGCCCGGGACTGGCGATCATCACGGTTCAGTTCAAGGTCGGCGTGCCGCGCACCGAGGCGCTGGTTCGGCTGTACGACACCGTCAATTCCAACGCGGACTGGCTGCCCAGGGGCCTGGGCGTCCTCGACCCCATCATCAAGCCCAAGGGCATCGATGACGTGCCGATCGTCACGCTGACGCTTTTCAGCAAGAACCCGGCGGCCGGCCCGTTCGACCTGGAACGGGTTGCGCACAGCGTCGAAGCCGACCTCAAGCGCGTGCCCGGCACACGTGAAGTGACCACCGTCGGTGGCCCGGGCCGCGCCGTGATGGTGGAGATCGACCCGACGCGCATGGCCGGCGTCGGCGTCACCGTGGCCGACCTGCGCCAGGCGCTGCTGTCGGCCAACCTGGGCCTGCCGGTGGGCGAACTGATCACCGGCAACCGCGCGGTGGCCATCGAGTCCGGCCCCTTCCTGAAGCAGGCCAGCGAGGTCGCCGACCTGGTGGTCGGCGTGCGCGGCGCCAGACCCGTTTTCCTGCGTGACGTGGCCAGCGAGCGCGACGGCCCGCCACCGCCTGCCCGCTATGTCTGGCACGGCGTGGCCGGCAAGGGCGGCACGGCAGCAGCCGAGTACCCGGCGGTGACGCTGTCCATCACCGAGAAGCCCGGCGAGAACGCCATCGACGTGGCCAACGCGGTGATGCAGCGCGTCGACGCACTTCGCGACACCGTCATCCCGGGCGACGTGCAGGTGGCCGAAACCCGCAACTACGGCGCGTCGGCCAACGACAAGGCGCAGAAGCTGATCACCAAGCTGTTGTTCGCCACGGCATCGGTCGTCGCGCTGGTGTTCCTGGCGCTGGGGCGGCGCGAATCGACCATCGTCGGCAGCGCGGTGATCCTGACTCTGACGGTGACGCTGTTCGCCTCCTGGGCCTGGGGCTTCACGCTGAACCGCGTGTCGCTGTTCGCGTTGATCTTCTCCATCGGCATCCTGGTCGACGACGCCATCGTGGTTGTCGAGAACATCCACCGCCACCAGGCGCTGTTCCCCGGGCGCACGCTGACGCAGATCATCCCGGGCGCCGTCGACGAGGTCGGCGGCCCGACCATCCTGGCCACGCTGACGGTCATCGCCGCCCTGCTGCCGATGGCTTTCGTGTCGGGGCTGATGGGCCCGTACATGAGCCCGATCCCGATCAACGCCAGCATGGGCATGCTGCTGTCGCTGGCCATCGCTTTCGTCGTCACGCCGTGGCTGGCACGCCTGTGGCTGAAAGCGTCGCCGGCCGTGGTCGAAGGCGCTGCCGAGCATGCCGTCACACCGGCCGCCCACCATGGCCTGTCGGCCAGGATCGCACCGGCCTTCGAGCGCCTGTTCCGCCCCTTGCTCGACGAACGCCGTGGCGGCCGCAACCGGGGCCTGCTGGGCCTGGGAATCGCCGTGCTGATTGCCGTCTCGCTGGCACTGCCGGCCACCGGCCTCGTGCTGCTGAAGATGCTGCCCTTCGACAACAAGTCGGAGTTCCAGGTCATCGTGGACATGCCCGCCGGCACGCCGGTCGAGCAGACCGCCGCCGTGCTGCATGAACTGGGCAACTACCTGGCCACGGTGCCTGAGGTGACCGACTACCAGGCCTATGCCGGCACCGCGGCGCCGATCAACTTCAACGGGTTGGTGCGCCAGTACTACCTGCGTGCCGGCGGCGACGTCGGTGACCTGCAGGTCAATCTCGTCGGCAAGCACGACCGCAAGGCCCAGAGCCACGCCATCGCCACGCGCGTGCGGCCCGAACTGCAGAAGATCGGGCAGCGTTTCGGCGCCAACATCAAGGTCGTCGAAGTGCCGCCGGGCCCGCCTGTGCTGTCGCCCATCGTGGCCGAGATCTATGGCCCCGAAGCGGCCGGGCGCTTGCAGGTGGCGAAGGCCGTTCGCGCCGTGTTCGCTGCCACCCCGGGCGTGGTCGATGTGGACGACAGCAGCATCGCCGCGGCGCCCAAGACGATGCTGCTCGTAGACCGTCAGAAAGCGGCCATGCTGGGCGTGCCGCAACAGGCCATCGTCACGACCTTGCACGCTGGTCTGGCTGGCGAAGCCACGGCCTACCTGCACGTTGAGACCAAGTACCCAGCGGCGGCTGTCATCCAGTTGCCGCCGGAGCGGCAAGGCGACCTCAACGCCTTGCTTCAGTTGGCCGTGCGCAGTGCCGAAGGCAAGCTGGTGCCGATCCGTGAACTGGTGACCGTGACCGACACCGTGCGCGAGCAGCCGCAGTATCACAAGGACCTGCTGCCGGTGAACTTCGTCGTCGCCGACATGGCCGGCGAACTCGACAGCCCGCTGTACGGGGTCTTCAAGATGCGCGGCGACATCACCAAGATTGCCACGCCCGGCGGTGGCACGCTGCAGGAATACTTCATCCACCAGCCGAGCGACGCCTACCGCGACTACGCCATCAAGTGGGACGGCGAATCGCAGATCACCTACGAGACTTTCCGCGACATGGGCTTGGCCTACGGTGTCGGCCTGGTCCTGATTTACCTGCTGGTGGTCGCGCAGTTCGGCAGCTACCTGACGCCGTTGATCATCATGGCGCCGATCCCGCTGACCATCATCGGTGTGATGCCCGGCCATGCCTTGCTGGGTGCGCAGTACACCGCCACCAGCATGATC
>CAIWPS010000526.1 GCA_903914615.1 uncultured beta proteobacterium
CTGGCCGCCTTGACGCGCGCATTCATGGCCGGCGCCCTGGAGGCCGTGACCAGCAAGCAGCCGCGCGAGGCGCTGCTGGCCGAGATCGTGTCGTACGGCCGGGCTATTGGGACGGCGGCTGAGCGGGCGACACCCTAACAACTTTCTCAACCGCCTGAAAGGCACCGTACCCATGGAAACCTTTAACCAACCCAAGATCACGGGCTACCGTCAACTGAGCGAAACTGAAGTCGCCCTGATGAACGAGGGCAAGGCGCTGGCAGAGCAGTGCGGCGCGTTCATCGAAAAGCTGCGCGGGTACGGGGATTCCAGCAAGTACGGCGTCCTTGACAGCCGCCCGTGTACAACCCTGGATCAGCGCTGGATCAGCATCGGCGCGACCGACCTGCAGCGCGGTTTCATGGCCGTGATTCGCGGCATCGCGCAGCCGACGACGTTCTGAGGCGCAGATGACCACCTGGGCCGACGAGTACCTGCAGCTCCTCGACGACTGCGAGGCGCGCGAGGACCGCCTCACCGACTGGGAACGCGGCTTTGTCGACTCGCTGCGCCGCCAGATCGAGTCAGGCCGCCGGCCCAGCCCGAAGCAGATTGAAACGCTCGACGCGACGTGGGAACGAGCCACGAAGCGCGGGTGACACCACAACCACCGGAGCCCCATGGAAACCACCCAGCAAGACCAGACGCCGGCGCAGTTCGCCATCGTGGAACTGTTCGGCCACCAGCGCGTGGCCGGGAAAATCAGCCAGCAGGCGTTCGGCGGCGCCAGCTTCGTGCGCGTCGACGTGCCGGAGATCGAGGCCCAGGAGCGCGAATACGTCGACGGCCGCGGCTACGTCACGAGCGTCCGCACGATCCAGGCGCACACCCGCAGCTTCGGAGGCGGCGCGATCTACGCGATCAACTGGTGCGACGAGACGACGGCCCAGATCGCGGCGCGCGCCATCAAGCACGAGCCCCTGTCGCCGTACAGCGTCAAGAGCGCGATCGACGCGCTGCCGGACGACCAGCGGCACCGGCTGCTGACGTCGTCGCGTCAGCCCGACCTGACCGGCGAAGACGACGACCACCCGTTCTGACCACCACCGGAGCCCACATGTTCGAGATCACGACCCCGACCGAAGCCGCGCTGAACAGCGTGACGCCGCGCACCGAGACGCACGGCGAAGACAAGGTGTTCGCCATCAGCCTTGGCTTGGCGATCACCGGCGCGAACACCATGCTCGACGCGCTGTCGCCGACGCTGCGGCATGCGCTGTACATGGCCGCGCCCGGCCAGGACCAACTGCCGGGCGTCGATCCAGCCACGCCGCTGCTGCGCTGCAAGGTGCTCCAGGAGGTCAAGGTCGGCCCGTCGGCGCTGGAGGGCTGGACCTTATTCGTCGATCACGGCATCGACGAGTCGGAACCGATCACGCTGGGCGGCTGCAAGGTCGACAAGTTCTGTGTGCTGCCGTCCGAGGGCGGCACGGTCACGCTCAAGTTCCGCGTCGGCAGCAACGACGTCGACGCCACCGAGGCCGGCCTGCTGTGCTCGCACCTGGGGCAGACGATCACCATCACGCTCAAGGCGCCGGAGAAGATCGCCGACAAGCCGGTCATCGACGGCAGCGTGGGCCACCCTGGCGCAGCGGCAGCAGAAGGCCAATCCAGCGTCGAGGACCTGTTCGCCGCTGCCGCAGACGCGGAGCCTGACGAGGACGCCGGGCCCGACCTCGAAGACCGCCTGGACAACGCGCTGCAGGCCGCAGACGACGAGCAGCCTGCCGAGCCGGAGCGCGGCGAAAACTGGCCCTTTCCCAATCCCTATCCCAAGTTAGTTGACGCTCACGCGAATTTGCCAGTTGACGAAACCGAGAATCTGCACAAAGGCGCCGCCGAGCAGGCCGAGCTCGAAGCCGGCATGGCGCAGGCCATCAAGGACGCGGGCGTCAAGGCAGCCAAGCGCGGGCGCAAGGCGGAGGCGCGGTCGCAATGACCACCACCGCAAGCCAGACGCCCGACCTGCCGCGGCAGCAGATGACCACGCGCGACGTGGGCCTCGTGCTCCTCATCGTGGCCGCTGCGATGGTTTTTGCCGCCACCTGGGCCGTGCCGCTGTGGCGCTGGCTCGCGTCCTTCTTCTGATTCTTTCAACCGCTCGAAAGGAGCACTCACCATGTCCGTCAAATCCATCCGCCAGGGCGATGTCTGCCTCGTCCTCGTCTCGTTCCTGCCTGCCGGCTGCACCGAAG
>CAIWPS010000527.1 GCA_903914615.1 uncultured beta proteobacterium
AGGCCGTAGCCGTGGTCGTCGAGCATGGTGCGCAGCGCCGGCAGCAGCGCGGCGTAGTTCTGCAGCGGCTCGCCCATGCCCATCATGACGACGTTGTCGATGGCGCGTTCGCCCGCCGCCAGACCGCGCGTGTGGCGCAGCCGATGCTCGGCGTGCCAGAGCTGGGCGACGATCTCGCCCGTGGTGAGGTTGCGGCTGAAGCCCTGGTGGCCGGTGGAACAGAAGCGGCAGCCGACGGCGCAGCCGGCCTGCGAGGACACGCACAGCGTGCCGCGGTCGTCCTCGGGGATGTAGACGGTTTCCACGGCGTTGCCGGCACCGACGTCGAAGAGCCACTTCACGGTGCCGTCGGCCGACACGTGCTCGGCCAGCGGCACCAGCGCCTTCACCTCGGCCGCCCCGGCGAGCTTGCCGCGCAGCGACTTCGCGAGGTCGGACATGCGGCCGAAGTCGGACTCGCCCTTCTGGTGGATCCAGCGGTAGAGCTGGACGGCACGGTAGCGCTTCTCGCCGAGGCCGCCGCACCAGGCCGCCAGCCCCTCGAGGTCGAAATCGAGCAGATTGGCGGCCACGAGGGCCTCAGCGCGAGTGGACGTTCATGCCGGCGAAGAAGAAGGCGATCTCGACCGCCGCCGTCTCGGGCGCATCGGAGCCATGCACGGCATTGGCGTCGATGCTGTCGGCGAAGTCGGCGCGAATGGTGCCCTTGTCGGCCTTCCTGGGGTCGGTTGCACCCATCAGCTCGCGGTTCTTCGCGATCGCGCCCTCGCCTTGCAGCACCTGGATCATCACCGGGCCGGAGATCATGAACTTCACGAGGTCGTTGAAGAAGGGTCGCGCCTGGTGCACGGCGTAGAAGGCCTCGGCCTCGGCACGCGAGAGCTGCGCCATGCGGGCGGCGATGACCTTCAGGCCGGCCCCTTCGAAGCGGGCGTAGATCTGGCCGATCACGTTCTTGGCCACTGCGTCGGGCTTGATGATCGAGAGGGTACGTTCGATGGCCATGAAAAGGTCTCCTGAATCAACGACTTGGCAAAGCTTTCGATTGTAGCGCGAGCGCCGCGTTCAGCGACCCGGGCCACGGCTGCCCGGGCCGCCGCCGCGGGGGCCGCCGCGGCCTCCCTGCCCGCCACCTCCACCACCGCCACCCCCGCGCCGCGGCCCACCGCGGCCACCGCCTGCGCCCTTGCGCAAGAAGGCGTCGGCGCCGATGTAGCCGACCGCCGTCTGCAGCGGATCGGGCACGCGGTTGGGGTCGCCGCCACCGGTCTTCTTGGGCTTGTTGCGCCCGCCGCCGCTGCGTGCACCGCCACCGCCACCGCCGGCACCGCGACCGCCCGGGCCGAAGCCGCCGTTGCCCTGGGCGAAGCGCTTGTCGTAGGTCTGCTGCAGGGGGTTGGGGATCGGGCCGTCTTCAGGAATCTCGCGCACCACGTTGCGGTCGCGCTGCAGGGCGCGCTTGTCGTAGGTCTGCTGCAAGGGGTTGGGAATGGGGCCGTCCTCGGGCATGTCGCGGCGCAGCGCGCGCTCTTGCTGGATGGCGCGCTTGTCGAAGGTCTGCTGCAGCGGGTTCGGGATCGCCCCGCCTTCGCCCGGCTCACCGCGGGGCGGGCGCGGGGGACGCGGCTCGCGCAGTTC
>CAIWPS010000528.1 GCA_903914615.1 uncultured beta proteobacterium
CAAGGAGATGGTGATGCCGGGCGACAACGTCAGCATCACGGTCAAGCTGATCGCGCCGATCGCGATGGAAGAAGGCCTGCGCTTTGCGATCCGCGAAGGCGGCCGCACCGTCGGCGCCGGCGTCGTGGCCAAGATCATCGAGTAATCAACCAGAGGTTCGCCGCAGGGGCATAGCTCAATTGGCAGAGCGTCGGTCTCCAAAACCGAAGGTTGGGGGTTCGATTCCCTCTGCCCCTGCCACCCGTTGAAGCGGGTGGCGCTCCGAGACAGTCGGCCCGCAGGCTTCGTGCCCCGCGGGCCTTGCTGCTGAATGGCGGCCACCGAGACCTAGAAAGACATGTCCACCTCACCGCAAGTCGAAACGGTTTCCACGGCCGCAGACAAGGCCAAGCTGGCCGGCGCCGTCGTGCTGCTGCTGGCTTCGATCGTCGCCTTCTACTACCTGGGCAAGCAGGATCTGTGGCTGCGCGTCGTCGCGTTGCTGGCGCTGCTGGGCGCGGCCGTGGCACTGTTCTTCACGTCCGAGTCGGGCAAGGAACTCGTGGCCTTCGGCCGCGATTCCGTGCGCGAGACGAAGAAGGTGGTCTGGCCCACGCGCAAGGAAGCGATGCAGATGACGGGCTACGTCTTCGCCTTCGTGTTCCTGATGGCGCTGTACATGTGGCTGACCGACAAGACACTCGAGTGGGTGCTCTACGACCTGATCCTGGGCTGGCGCCATTGAGGTGAATGCATCATGACCGTGAGCCAAGAATCCTCCCTCGCCAGCATGGCCCCCACGGGCGTGCCGACGACCAAGCGCTGGTACATCGTCCACGCCTACTCCGGCATGGAGAAGGCGGTGGAGCGCAACCTGCGCGAGCGCATCGACCGTGCCGGCATGCAGGAAAAGTTCGGCCGCATCCTGGTGCCCACCGAAGAGGTGGTCGAACTGAAGAACGGCAAGAAGTCGGTCACCGAACGCCGCATCTACCCCGGCTACGTGCTGGTCGAGATGGACATGGCCGACGACACGTGGCATCTGGTCAAGCACACCAGCAAGGTCACCGGCTTCATCGGCGGCGCGCGCAACCGCCCGGCGCCGATCTCCGAGGCCGAGGTGGCCAAGATCGTCAACCAGATGCAGGAAGGCGTGGACAAGCCGCGTCCGAAGGTCGAGTGGATCGTCGGCGAGCTGGTGCGTGTCAAGGAAGGCCCGTTCACGGACTTCAACGGCGCCGTCGAGGAAGTGAACTACGAGAAGAGCAAGGTCAAGGTCTCGGTGACGATCTTCGGCCGCGCCACCGGTGTCGAACTCGATTTCGCGCAGGTCGAAAAGGTCTAGGTTTTTTTCAACGGACGAGGAGCTGCGCCGGGCCTGTCCCGGCAAGGCGCTTGAACTCGGTATAGGAGCCATTCATGGCAAAGAAAATCGTCGGCTTCATCAAGCTGCAAGTCCCGGCCGGCAAGGCCAACCCCTCGCCCCCGATCGGCCCGGCCCTGGGCCAGCGCGGCCTGAACATCATGGAGTTCTGCAAGGCGTTCAACGCCCAGACGCAGGGCTACGAGCCGGGGCTGAAGCTGCCGGTGGTGATCACCGCCTTCGCCGACAAGTCCTTCACCTTCGTGCTGAAGTCGCCGCCCGCGACCGTGCTTCTGAAGAAGGCCGCCAAGATCGACAAGGGTTCGGCCAAGGCCCACCTCGACAAGGTCGGCAAGGTCACGCGTGAGCAGCTCGAAGAAATCGCCAAGACCAAGATGAAGGACCTGAACGCCGCCGACCTGGCCGGCGCGGTGAAGATCATCGCCGGCTCGGCGCGTTCGATGGGCCTCGTGGTCGAAGGAGTCTGAACATGAGCAAGCTCACCAAGAAGGCCAAGTCCTTCCAGAACAAGGTCGACAGCACCAAGCTGTATCCGCTGGCTGCCGCGCTGGCCATCGTCAAGGAATGCGCCACCGCCAAGTTCGACGAGTCCATCGACGTCGCCGTGCAGCTGGGCATCGACGCCAAGAAGTCCGACCAGGTCGTGCGCGGCGCCGTCGTGATGCCCGCGGGCACCGGCAAGACCAAGCGCGTGGCTGTCTTCGCGCAGGGCGCGAAGGCCGATGAAGCCCGTGCCGCTGGCGCCGACATTGTCGGCATGGACGACCTGGCGGCCGAGATCAAGGCCGGCAAGATGGACTTCGACGTCGTCATCGCCAGCCCCGACACGATGCGCATCGTCGGCACGCTGGGCCAGATCCTGGGCCCGCGCGGCCTGATGCCCAACCCCAAGGTCGGCACCGTGACGCCCGACGTCGCCACGGCGGTGAAGAACGCCAAGGCCGGCCAGGTGCAGTTCCGCGTCGACAAGGCCGGCATCATCCACGGCACCATCGGCCGCCGCTCGTTCGACGACGGCAAGCTGGTGGACAACCTGCGCGCGCTCGTCGATGCCCTGAACAAGGCCAAGCCGGCCAGCAGCAAGGGCATCTACCTGCGCAAGGTGGCCGTGTCTTCGACCATGGGTGTGGGTGTGCGCGTGGACACGGCGTCCATCGTCGCCGCCGCGTAATTGGTTTTTGCGCTGCGGGCGGGTCTGGCCCGCGGCGCTTTGAGTTTGGTGGGCCACCGGCAGCAGTGCCGGCGGGCCATCCAAGACCGCTGGTGGTGGAAGGGCGACGAGCTCCGACGCCGTAATCGAGGGTGAGGCCGCAAGGCCGATCTCGAAGCCAGCGCAGATGGCGGTCCCGCTGCTAAGGATTCCTCGTTCGGGGTGTTCGGTCACAGCAGGCTGCTGATTTCCGGTTGTGCCGGCAAGGCCGCAAGGCCCCAAGGCACTTTTTGTGTGAGGAGCAGACCTTTGAGTCTCAATCGCAACGAGAAGGCAGTCGTGGTCACCGACGTGTCGGCACAAGCCGCACGCTCGCAGACCCTCGCGCTGGCCGAGTACCGTGGCCTCACCGTGGAACACCTCAACAAGCTGCGCCGAGATGCGCGCGACAAGGGCGTCTATCTTCACGTGCTGAAGAACACGCTCGCCCGTCGCGCCGTCGCCGGCACGCCTTTCGAGGTCGCCCAGGGTGCCATGGTCGGCCCGCTGATCTATGGTTTTTCCGAGGACGCGGTCGCCGCGGCGAAGGTCATCACCGACTTCGCCAAGGGCAACGAGAAGCTGGTCATCAAGGGCGGCGCCTACGCAGGCAAGGCCCTCAACGCCGACGGGGTCAAGGCCCTGGCGGCCATTCCCAGTCGAGAGGTGCTGATCGCCCAGATCGCCGGCCTGCTGAAGTCGCCCATCCAGCGCTTCGCCAGTGTGCTCGCGGCCGTGGCCGAGAAGCAGGGTGGCGGCGCAGCGGCGGAGGCCCCGGCGGCCGAGCCTGCAGCGGCCTGATCCCCCACGTCATCAAACATTGAACTGAACAATTTCGAGGTAATCCAAATGGCTTTCGACAAAGACTCTTTCCTGTCCGCGATGGACAGCATGTCCGTGATGGAACTCAATGACCTGGTCAAGGCCATTGAAGAGAAGTTCGGCGTTTCCGCAGCCGCCATGGCCGCCCCGGCCGCCGGTGGCGGTGGCGCGGCCGCCGCGGTCGTCGAGGAGAAGACCGAATTCAACGTCGTCCTGCTCGAGGCCGGCGCCAACAAGGTGCAGGTCATCAAGGCCGTGCGCGAACTGACGGGCCTGGGCCTGAAGGAAGCCAAGGACCTGGTCGACGGCGCACCGAAGCCCGTCAAGGAAGCCATCCCCAAGGCCGATGCCGAAGCTGCGCTGAAGAAGCTGCTCGACGCCGGCGCCAAGGCCGAGGTCAAGTAAGTCCAGTCGCTTTCTGTGGCACTTCGGTGCCGCAGGGAGCACCTCTGAGGGCGGCGTGCCGCCTTCAGAAGTGTTCTCTGATCCGACTGCAGAGAACAGGTTTGGTCGGGCCCCGGTGCAATGCCGGGGTTGTCCGCCAGCGGCAGGTAGTGGCCTGCCACCAAGCCTCAGGCGCAAGCCCTGAGATGCCAGTCGCCGCCCAGCATTTGCGCACCTAGGCCAGGTACGCGTGCTCGACACGGAGAGTTCAATGGCGCAAGCAACCCCCTACACCTACACCGAGCGCAAGCGTATTCGCAAGAGCTTCGGCAAGCGTGAGAGTGTTCTGAAGGTTCCCTATCTGCTGACGATGCAGCGGGAGTCCTATGTCGCGTTCCTGCAGAAGGACGTGCCCCCGCTCAAGCGCAAGCCCGAGGGGCTGCAGGCGGCTTTCCTGTCCGCGTTCCCGATCACGTCGCACAACGGCTTCGTGGAGATGAAGTTCAGCGAGTACAACATCGCCAAGCCGGCGTTCGATGTTCGCGAGTGCCAGCAGCGCGGCCTGACCTTCGCCGCCGCCGTGCGGGCGAAGCTGCAGATGATCATCTATGACCGCGAGTCGCACCCGCAGAAGCTGGTCAAGGAAATCAAGGAGCAGGAGGTCTACATGGGCGAAGTGCCCCTGATGACCGACTACGGTTCCTTCATCGTCAACGGCACCGAGCGCGTCATCGTGTCGCAGCTTCACCGTTCGCCCGGCGTGTTCTTCGAGCACGACAAGGGCAAGACGCACAGCAGCGGCAAGCTGCTGTTCAGCGCGCGGATCATCCCCTACCGCGGATCGTGGCTGGACTTCGAGTTCGACCCCAAGGACATCCTGTACTTCCGCGTCGACCGCCGCCGCAAGATGCCGGTGACGATCCTGCTCAAGGCCATCGGCCTGAACCCGGAAAGCATCCTTGCGCACTTCTTCCACAACGACAACTTCCGCCTCATGGACACCGGGGCGCAGATGGAGTTCGTGCCCGAGCGGCTGAAGGGCGAGATCGCCCGCTTCGACCTCACCGACAAGGCGGGCAACGTCATCGTCGAGAAGGACAAGCGCATCACCGCGCGCCACGTGCGCCAGCTCGAGACGGCAGGCACCGGCTTCGTCAGCGTGCCCGAGGACTTCGTCATCGGCCGCGTCATCGCGCGCAACATGGTGGACCCGGAAACCGGTGAGATCGTCGCCAAGGCCAACGACGAGATCACCGAGGCGCTGCTGAAGAAGCTGCGCCAGGCCGGGATCAAGGAATTCCAGAGCCTGTACACCAACGAGCTGAACCAGGGCGCCTACATCAGCCAGACCCTGGCGATGGACGAGACCGCCGACCAGCTGGCGGCGCGCGTGGCCATCTACCGCATGATGCGCCCCGGCGAGCCGCCGACCGAAGACGCCGTGGAAGCGCTGTTCCATCGCCTGTTCTACAGCGAGGACACCTACGACCTCTCTCGCGTCGGCCGCATGAAGTTCAACGCCCGCGTCGGGCGTGATGTGCCCGAAGGCAAGATGACGCTGAGCAACGACGACATCCTGGACGTCGTCAAGATCCTCGTCGACCTGCGCAACGGCAACGGCGAGGTCGACGACATCGACCACCTGGGCAACCGTCGCGTGCGCTGTGTCGGCGAGCTGGCCGAGAACCAGTACCGCAGCGGCCTGGCGCGCATCGAGAAGGCCGTCAAGGAACGTCTGGGCCAGGCCGAGACCGAGGCCCTGATGCCGCACGACCTGATCAACTCCAAGCCGATTTCCGCGGCGCTCAAGGAGTTCTTCGGCGCGTCGCAGCTGTCGCAGTTCATGGACCAGACCAACCCGCTGTCCGAGATCACGCACAAGCGGCGCGTCTCGGCCCTCGGCCCGGGCGGCCTGACGCGCGAGCGTGCCGGCTTCGAGGTGCGCGACGTGCACCCCACCCACTACGGCCGCGTCTGCCCGATCGAGACGCCGGAAGGCCCGAACATCGGCCTCATCAACTCGCTGGCGCTGTTCGCGCAGCTCAACGAGTACGGCTTCCTCGAAACGCCCTACCGCCGCGTCAACGACGGCAAGGTGACGATGGAGATCGACTACCTGTCGGCCATCGAGGAAGGCAAGTACGTCATCGCCCAGGCCAACGCGTCGCTGGACAAGGACGGCAAGCTCATCGACGAACTGGTCTCGGCACGCGAGAACGGCGAGTCGGTGCTGCTGTCGCCCGAGCGCGTGCAGTACATGGACGTGGCCCCGGCGCAGATCGTCTCGGTGGCGGCCTCGCTCGTGCCCTTCCTGGAGCACGACGATGCGAACCGCGCGCTGATGGGCGCCAACATGCAGCGCCAGGCCGTGCCCGTGCTGCGCCCTGAAAAGGCGCTGGTCGGCACCGGTGTCGAACGCGTCGCCGCGGTCGACAGCGGCACCGTCGTCACGGCGCGCCGCGGTGGCATCGTGGACTACGTCGACACCAACCGCATCGTCATCCGCGTCAATGACGCGGAAACGGTGGCCGGCGAGGTCGGCGTCGACATCTACAACCTCATCAAGTACCAGCGTTCCAACCAGAACACCAACATCCACCAGCGCCCCATCGTCAAGCGCGGCGACCATGTCGCGGCGATGGACGTGGTGGCCGACGGTGCGTCCACCGACATCGGCGAACTGGCCCTGGGCCAGAACATGCTGGTCGCGTTCATGCCCTGGAACGGCTACAACTTCGAGGACTCGATCCTCATCAGCGAACGCGTCGTCGCCGAAGACCGCTACACCTCGATCCACATCGAGGAACTGGTGGTGATGGCTCGCGACACCAAGCTGGGCAGCGAGGAAATCACCCGCGACATCCCGAACCTGAGCGAGCAGCAGCTGGCGCGCCTGGACGAGAGCGGCATCGTCTACATCGGTGCCGAAGTGAACCCCGGCGACGTGCTGGTGGGCAAGGTCACGCCCAAGGGCGAGACCACGCTGACGCCGGAAGAGAAGCTGCTGCGCGCGATCTTCGGCGAGAAGGCCAGCGACGTGAAGGACACCTCGCTGCGCGTCGACCAGGGCACCAACGGCACCGTCATCGACGTCCAGGTCTTCACCCGTGAAGGCATCGTGCGCGACAAGCGGGCGCAGCAGATCATCGACGACGAGCTCAAGCGCTTCCGCCTGGACCTGAACGACCAGCTGCGCATCGTCGAGGCCGACGCCTTCGACCGCATCGAGAAGCTGCTGACCGGCAAGCCCGCCAACGGCGGCCCGAACAAGATCGCCAAGGGCACCGTCATCACCAAGGACTACCTGGCCGGCCTGGACAAGTACCACTGGTTCGACATCCGCCCCGCCGACGACGAGGTGGCCAACCAGCTCGAAAGCATCAAGAACGCCAACGACCAGACGCGCCACAGCTTCGACCTCGCGTTCGAGGAAAAGCGCAAGAAGCTGACCCAGGGCGACGAGCTGCCCGCGGGCGTGCTGAAGATGGTCAAGGTCTACCTGGCCGTCAAGCGCCGCCTGCAGCCGGGCGACAAGATGGCCGGCCGCCATGGCAACAAGGGCGTGGTGTCGAAGATCGTCGCCGTCGAGGACATGCCCTACATGGCCGATGGCACGCCCTGCGACATCGTGCTCAACCCCCTGGGCGTGCCTTCGCGCATGAACGTGGGCCAGGTGCTGGAAGTTCACCTGGGCTGGGCCGGCAAGGGCATCGGCCAGCGCATCGGCACGCTGCTGCAGGAACACGCCAAGGTCTCCGAGATCCGCAAGTTCATGGACGAGCTCTACAACAAGAGCGGCGGCAAGAGCGAGCGGCTGGACGACCTGACGGACGAGCAGGTGCTGGAAATGGCCGGCAACCTGCAGCACGGCGTGCCTTTCGCGACGCCGGTGTTCGACGGCGCGGCCGAGGAAGAAATCCGCGGCATGCTCAAGCTGGCCTACCCGGAAGACATCGCCGCGAAGAAGGGCCTCACGGCCACGCGCACGCAGGCCCAGCTCTCCGACGGTCGCACCGGCGAGCCCTTCGAGCGCCCGGTGACCGTGGGCTACATGCACGTGCTCAAGCTGCACCACCTGGTCGACGACAAGATGCACGCGCGTTCCACGGGCCCGTACAGCCTGGTGACGCAGCAGCCGCTGGGCGGCAAGGCGCAGTTCGGCGGCCAGCGCTTCGGCGAGATGGAAGTCTGGGCGCTGGAAGCCTACGGTGCTTCGTACATCCTGCAGGAGATGCTCACCGTCAAGTCCGACGACGTGAACGGCCGCACCAAGGTGTACGAGTCCATCGTCAAGGGCGAACACGCCATCGAAGCCGGCATGCCTGAATCGTTCAATGTCCTGGTCAAGGAAATCCGTTCCCTTGGCATCGACATCGAACTTGAGCGTAATTAAAGGAGCAGATGCATGAAGGGACTACTCGACCTTTTCAAGCAATTCACCCCCGATGAGCATTTCGATGCCATCAAGATCGGCCTCGCAAGCCCGGAGAAGATCCGCAGCTGGTCGTTCGGCGAGGTGAAGAAGCCCGAGACCATCAACTACCGCACCTTCAAGCCGGAACGCGACGGCCTGTTCTGCGCCAAGATCTTCGGCCCGATCAAGGACTACGAGTGCCTGTGCGGCAAGTACAAGCGCCTGAAGCACCGCGGCGTGATCTGCGAGAAGTGCGGCGTCGAGGTCACGCAGACCAAGGTGCGCCGCGAGCGCATGGGTCACATCGACCTGGCCGCGCCCTGCGCGCACATCTGGTTCCTGAAGTCGCTGCCTTCGCGTCTGGGCCTGGTGCTGGACATGACGCTGCGCGACATCGAGCGCGTGCTGTACTTCGAGGCCTACGTGGTCGTCGACCCCGGGATGACGCCGCTGAAGAAGTTCAGCATCATGTCCGAGGACGACTGGGAAGCGAAGCACGCCGAATTCGGTGACGAGTTCGTCGCGCTGATGGGTGCCGAGGGCATCAAGAAGCTGCTCGAGGAAATGGACCTGGACGTTGAGATCGACAAGATCCGCAACGACATGACCGGCTCCGAGCTCAAGATCAAGAAGAACAGCAAGCGCCTGAAGGTGATGGAAGCCTTCAAGAAGAGCGGCATCCGTCCCCACTGGATGGTGATGGAGGTGCTGCCGGTGCTGCCGCCGGACCTGCGCCCGCTGGTGCCCCTGGACGGCGGCCGCTTCGCCACGTCCGACCTGAACGACCTCTACCGCCGCGTCATCAACCGCAACAACCGCCTCGCGCGCTTGCTCGAACTGAAGGCGCCGGAAATCATCGTGCGCAACGAGAAGCGCATGCTGCAGGAAGCGGTCGATTCGCTGCTGGACAACGGCCGTCGCGGCAAGGCGATGACGGGTGCGAACAAGCGCGCGCTGAAGTCGCTCGCCGACATGATCAAGGGCAAGAGCGGCCGCTTCCGCCAGAACCTGCTCGGCAAGCGCGTCGACTACTCGGGCCGTTCGGTCATCGTCGTCGGCCCGACGCTCAAGCTGCACCAGTGCGGCCTGCCCAAGCTGATGGCCATCGAGCTGTTCAAGCCCTTCATCTTCAGCCGGCTGGAGGCGATGGGCATCGCCACCACGATCAAGGCGGCGAAGAAGGAAGTCGAGAGCGGCACGCCGGTGGTCTGGGACATCCTCGAGGAAGTCATCAAGGAACACCCGGTGCTGCTGAACCGCGCGCCGACGCTGCACCGCCTGGGCATCCAGGCCTTCGAGCCGGTGCTGATCGAAGGCAAGGCGATCCAGCTGCATCCGCTGGTCTGCTCGGCCTTCAACGCCGACTTCGACGGCGACCAGATGGCCGTGCACGTGCCGCTGTCCATCGAGGCGCAGATGGAAGCCCGCACGCTGATGCTGGCGTCCAACAACGTGCTGTTCCCGGCCAATGGCGAGCCGTCGATCGTGCCTTCGCAGGACGTGGTGCTGGGCCTGTACTACGCCACCCGCGAGCGCATCAACGGCCGTGGCGAAGGCATGGTCTTCATGGACCTGCTGGAACTGCAGCGCGCGCTCGACACGGGCGCGGTGGAGGTCACCGCGAAGATCTCGGTCATGCTGACCGAATGGATCAAGAACGCCGAGACCGGCGAATTCGAGGCCAACACCAAGCTGACCGACACCACCGTCGGCCGTGCGCTGCTGTCGGAAATCCTGCCCAAGGGCCTGCCCTTCAGCAACATCAACAAGGCGCTGAAGAAGAAGGAGATCTCGCGTCTCATCAACGTCAGCTTCCGTCGCTGCGGCCTGAAGGAAACGGTGATCTTTGCCGACAAGCTGCTGCAGGCCGGCTTCAAGCTGGCCACGCGTGCGGGCATCTCGATCGCCATCGACGACATGCTGGTGCCCAAGGAAAAGCCGGGCCTGATCGAGAAGGCCGAGAAGGAAGTCAAGGAGATCGAGCAGCAGTACGTGAGCGGCCTGGTCACGGCCGGCGAGCGCTACAACAAGGTCGTGGACATCTGGGGCAAGACCGGCGACGAAGTCGGCAAGGTCATGATGAGCCAGCTGTCCAAGGAGAAGGTCAAGGACCGCCACGGCAAGGAAGTGGCGCAGGAGTCGTTCAACTCCATCTACATGATGGCCGACTCGGGCGCGCGCGGTTCCGCGGCGCAGATCCGCCAGCTGGCCGGCATGCGCGGCCTGATGGCCAAGCCTGACGGCAGCATCATCGAGACGCCGATCACCGCGAACTTCCGCGAGGGCCTGAACGTCCTGCAGTACTTCATCTCCACCCACGGCGCCCGCAAGGGCCTGGCGGACACGGCGCTGAAGACGGCGAACTCGGGTTACCTGACGCGCCGCCTGGTCGACGTGACGCAGGACCTGGTCGTCACCGAGAACGACTGCGGCACTCAGAACGGCATGAACCGCCGTGCCCTGGTCGAAGGCGGCGAGGTCATCGAAAGCCTGCGCGACCGCATCCTGGGCCGCGTCACCGCGACCGAGGTGATGCACCCCGAGACGCAGGAGACCATGGTCGACGCCGGCACGATGCTGGACGAAGACCTGATCGACGTGCTCGAGGCCGCCGGCGTCGACGAGGTGAAGGTGCGCACGGCACTGACCTGCGACACCCGCTTCGGCATCTGCGCCAAGTGCTACGGCCGCGACCTCGGCCGCGGGGGCCTGGTCAATGTGGGCGAGGCCATCGGCGTCATCGCCGCGCAGTCCATCGGCGAGCCGGGCACGCAGCTGACGATGCGCACCTTCCACATCGGGGGTGCGGCTTCGCGTGCGGCGGTGGCTTCCAGCGTCGACGCCAAGAGCGACGGCATCATCGGCTTCAACGCCACGATGCGCTACGTCACCAACGGCAAGGGCGTGCTGGTCGTCATCTCGCGTTCCGGCGAGATCGTCATCAGCGACACCCACGGCCGCGAGCGCGAGCGCCACAAGCTGCCTTACGGCGCGACGCTGAACATCAAGCCCGACCAGTCCATCAAGGCCGGCACGGTGCTGGCGACCTGGGACCCGCTGACGCGCCCCATCATCACCGAGTTCGCGGGCCGGGCGCGCTTCGAGAATGTCGAAGAGGGCGTCACGGTGGCCAAGCAGGTCGACGAGGTCACGGGCCTGTCGACGCTGGTGGTCATCGACCCGAAGCGCCGCGGCGCCGCCAAGGTGGTGCGCCCGCAGGTCAAGCTACTGGACGCTGCCGGCCAGGAAGTGAAGATCCCCGGCACCGACCACTCGGTGACGATCGGCTTCCCGGTCGGCGCGCTGATCCAGATCCGCGACGGCCAGGACCTGTCGCCCGGCGAGGTGCTGGCGCGCATCCCGATGGAAGGCCAGAAGACGCGCGACATCACCGGCGGCCTGCCGCGGGTGGCCGAGCTCTTCGAAGCCCGTTCACCGAAGGATGTCGGCATCCTGGCCGAGATCACCGGCACCGTCAGCTTCGGCAAGGAGACCAAGGGCAAGAACCGCCTGCAGATCACCGACCACGAAGGCAAGGTGCACGAGGAGCTGGTCGCCAAGGAAAAGAACATCCTGGTCCACGAGGGCCAGGTGGTCAACCGCGGCGAGCTGGTGGTCGACGGCAGCGCCGACCCGCAGGACATCCTGCGCCTGCTGGGCATCGAGGAACTGGCGCGCTACATCGTCGACGAGGTGCAGGACGTCTACCGCCTGCAGGGCGTGAAGATCAACGACAAGCACATCGAGGTCATCGTTCGCCAGATGCTGCGCCGCGTGCAGATCATCAACTGCGGCGACAGCAAGTACATCAACGGCGAACAGATCGAGCGCAGCGAACTGCTGGACACCAACGACGCCTTGCGCGCCGAAGGCAAGATCCCGGCGACGCATGCCGACGTGCTGCTGGGCATCACCAAGGCCAGCCTGTCGACCGACTCCTTCATCTCCGCGGCTTCCTTCCAGGAAACCACCCGCGTGCTCACCGAGGCTGCCATCATGGGCAAGCGCGACGAGCTGCGCGGCCTGAAGGAGAACGTCATCGTCGGCCGCCTGATCCCTGCGGGCACCGGCATGGCCTTCCACGAGGCGCGCAAGGCCAAGGAGGCGATGGACGAGAGCGAGCGCCGTGCCATCGCGCTGCAGGAAGCCGAGGAACTGGCTGCCGTGCAGATGGCCAACGTCGATGCAGCCACGGCGGCCGCCGCGGCGGCTGGCGACGGGGCCGAGTAAGGCGGGCCTCCGGCTCGATGCGCAAAGGGCGGCCTTGGCCGCCCTTTTTTATTCCCATTTCCACTCTGCCGGCCGCAACACCTGCAGGCCCCGCACGCGGGCGCGGCGGGCCAGCCTCAGCACGGCCCGATCGTGCGTCACCAGCCAGCGGGCGCCGCAGTCCAGCGCAAGATCGATGAAGACCTGATCGTCGGTGTCGGCGCACTGCAAGCCAGGGTGTGCGGCCAGCGCCTGCGGCCACAGCCGTGCGTGGTGGTCGAAAGCGGCCAGCACGCGCTGCGGGTCGGGCGACCACCTCGACAAGGCGGCGTAGGACAGCGTGCGCAACAGCTCTTCCCGCATGCGGGCGTGGGCCTGCCAGTGCACGGCGCCCGCCGTGATGGCAGCCCCCAGGGCTGCCATGCCGGGATCGGCGAAGACCAGCCAGTCCAGCACGGCGTTCGTGTCCAGCACGACGCGGGGCACGGGCAGCACGGCAGGGCCTGATTTCTGGGGGCCGGCTTGCTGCAGGTTGGTCATCGGCTTATACTAGAAGGCTTTTCGGCAGACTTTGCCGCGGCCAGTCATGGGAATTTGCCTGTGGTTGCAGCCCGCGCGCACGCCGGGCCCCACGCGAAACCCGCAGCCGCCACGGCGTTTGCGCCTTCCACAGGGGGCTCGCAGTGTCCCGAAAGAGACGCGTAGCTTCAAACGGGAACAAGTTACTTTTATGCCAACCATCAACCAACTCGTGCGCCAGGGCCGCCAGGTCGAAGCGACGAAGTCCAAGTCGCCTGCGATGCAGAACAGCCCGCAGCGCCGCGGTGTCTGCACCCGTGTCTACACCACCACGCCCAAGAAGCCGAACTCGGCGCTGCGCAAGGTGGCCAAGGTGCGCCTGACGAACGGCTTCGAAATCATCAGCTACATCGGCGGTGAGGGCCACAACCTGCAGGAGCACAGCGTCGTGCTGGTGCGCGGCGGCCGGGTCAAGGACCTGCCGGGCGTGCGCTACCACATCGTGCGCGGTTCGCTCGACCTGCAGGGCGTCAAGGATCGCAAGCAGTCGCGTTCGAAATACGGCGCGAAGCGTCCGAAGAAGGCCTGACGGCCGTTGCGGCGCGCCCGCCCGGGCTGCGCCGAGTAAGTGAAGCGTCCTGATGGCGCTTCGCGGAGCCGCTTGAACGGCGGCGCCAACTGAAACCGAAAGAAGGAAGACTCCCATGCCACGTCGCCGCGAAGTACCCAAGCGCGAGATCCTGCCCGATCCGAAGTTCGGCTCTGTCGATCTGTCCAAGTTCATGAACGTCATCATGGAATCGGGCAAGAAGGCGATCGCCGAGCGCATCATCTACGGTGCGCTGGAGCAGGTGGAAAGCAAGGCCCAGAAGGATCCGCTGGAGATCTTCATGGTCGCGCTGAACAACATCAAGCCAATGGTCGAAGTCAAGTCCCGCCGCGTCGGCGGTGCGAACTACCAGGTTCCCGTGGAAGTTCGCCCCGTGCGTCGGCAGGCCCTGGCCATGCGCTGGCTGAAGGAATCGGCGCGCAAGCGCGGCGAGAAGTCGATGGCCGCCCGTCTGGCCAACGAACTGCTGGAAGCCAGCGAAGGCCGCGGCGGCGCCGTGAAGAAGCGCGACGAAGTCCACCGCATGGCCGAGGCGAACAAGGCGTTCTCGCACTTCCGCTTCTAACACCGACCGACATCCGTCTTCCGGCCGCCTTTACGGGTTAGCACTAACCCGTCGGCGGCCCCTGCATTTGGAGATTCATCATGGCCCGCAAGACCCCCATCGAGCGCTACCGCAACATCGGTATCAGCGCCCACATCGATGCCGGCAAGACCACCACCACCGAACGCATCCTGTTCTACACGGGTGTGAACCACAAGATCGGTGAAGTGCACGACGGCGCGGCCACGATGGACTGGATGGAGCAGGAGCAGGAGCGCGGCATCACGATCACCTCGGCGGCCACCACCTGTTTCTGGAAGGGCATGGACTTCTCCCATCCCGAGCACCGCATCAACATCATCGATACCCCGGGGCACGTCGACTTCACCATCGAAGTCGAGCGCAGCATGCGCGTGCTCGACGGCGCCTGCATGGTGTATTGCGCCGTGGGCGGCGTGCAGCCGCAGTCCGAGACCGTCTGGCGCCAGGCCAACAAGTACAAGGTGCCGCGGCTGGCCTTCGTCAACAAGATGGACCGCACGGGTGCGAACTTCTTCAAGGTCTACGACCAGATGAAGGCGCGGCTGAAGGCCAACCCGGTGCCCATCGTGATCCCCATCGGTGCGGAAGAAAACTTCACCGGTGTGATCGACCTCATCGTGATGAAGTCCATCATCTGGGACGAGGCCTCGCAGGGCATGAAGTTCGAGTACCAGGACATTCCCGCGGCACTGCTTCCCGAAGCGCAGAAGTGGCGCGAGAACATGGTCGAGGCCGCCGCCGAAGCCAGCGAAGAGCTGATGAACAAGTACCTGGAATCGGGCGAGCTGTCCGAGGCCGAGATCATCCACGGCATCCGCACGCGCACCATCGCCGCGGAGATCCAGCCCATGTTCTGCGGCACCGCCTTCAAGAACAAGGGCGTGCAGCGCATGCTCGACGGCGTGATCGACTTCATGCCCTCGCCCATCGACATCCCGCCCGTGCCGGGCACCGACGACGACGACAAGCCGACCGAGCGCCGCGCTGCCGACGACGAGAAGTTCGCCGCCCTGGCCTTCAAGCTGATGACCGACCCCTACGTCGGCCAGCTCACCTTCGTGCGCGTCTACTCAGGCGTTCTGAAGTCGGGCGACTCGGTCTACAACCCGATCCGCGGCAAGAAGGAACGGATCGGCCGCATCCTGCAGATGCACGCCAACCAGCGCGAAGAGATCAAGGAGATCCTGGCCGGCGACATCGCCGCCTGCGTCGGCCTGAAGGACGTGACCACGGGCGAGACCCTGTGCGACCCGACCTCGATCATCACGCTGGAAAAGATGATCTTCCCCGAGCCGGTGATCAGCCAGGCCGTCGAACCGAAGACCAAGGCCGACCAGGAGAAGATGGGCGTGGCCCTGGGCCGCCTGGCCCAGGAAGACCCGTCGTTCCGCGTCAAGACCGACGAGGAAAGCGGCCAGACCATCATCTCGGGCATGGGCGAGCTGCACCTGGAAATCATCGTCGACCGCATGAAGCGCGAGTTCGGCGTCGAGGCCAACGTCGGCAAGCCGCAGGTCGCCTACCGCGAGACCATCCGCAAGCCGGTTTCGGACATCGAAGGCAAGTTCGTTCGCCAGTCCGGCGGCAAGGGCCAGTACGGCCACGTTGTGCTGAAGATCGAACCGCAGGAGCCGGGCAAGGGCTTCGAGTTCGTCGACGCCATCAAGGGCGGCGTGGTGCCGCGCGAGTTCATCCCGGCGGTGAAGAAGGGCGTCGAAGACACCCTGCCCAACGGCGTGCTGGCCGGCTACCCGGTGGTCGACGTCAAGGTCACGCTGACCTTCGGCTCGTACCACGAGGTGGACTCGAACGAAAACGCCTTCAAGATGGCGGCGTCGATCGGCTTCAAGGACGGCTGCCGCAAGGCCAGTCCGGTGATCCTGGAGCCGATGATGGCGGTGGAAGTCGAGACGCCGGAAGACTATGCCGGTGGCGTCATGGGCGACCTGTCCAGCCGCCGCGGCATGGTCCAGGGCATGGACGACATGCCCGGCGGTGGCAAGGTCATCAAGGCCGAAGTGCCGCTGTCGGAGATGTTCGGCTACAGCACCACGCTGCGCTCGATGAGCCAGGGCCGCGCGACCTACACGATGGAGTTCAAGCACTACAGCGAGGCGCCGAAGAACGTCGCCGACGCCATCATCACCGCGCGAGGCAAGTAAGTACGCAAGTGGTCTTCGGTGGGCTGCCCCCTGCTGCCAGTGGCAGGCGGGAACAACAGTCGACCGGAAACCTTAAACCCCGGCACTGGCACCGCTCTTTTTTGGAGATTTGAGAATGGCAAAAGGTAAATTCGAACGCACCAAGCCGCACGTCAACGTGGGCACGATCGGCCACGTGGACCATGGCAAGACGACGCTGACGGCGGCGATCACGTCGGTGCTGGCATCCAAGTTCGGCGGCGAGGCCAAGGCCTA
>CAIWPS010000529.1 GCA_903914615.1 uncultured beta proteobacterium
ACCCCGGTGCAGTAAGCCTGGCGTGGGCCAGCCTCTGATCGAGGTTCGCGGCCTGCGCAAGTCCTTCGGCGCTCATGGCGTGCTCAACGGCATCGACCTGCAAGTCGAACGCGGGCAGGTGCTGGCGCTGATCGGACCTTCGGGATCGGGCAAGTCTACCCTGCTGCGTTGCATCAACCTGCTGACCGTGCCCGACGCCGGGCAGCTGGCTGTCGGCGAGCAGTCCATCACCTTCGACGGGCAGCGCACCGCGCTGCCGAGCGAATGCAAGCTCGCCCGCTTTCGCGCTGCCACCGGGATGGTGTTCTAGCACTTCAGCCTGTTCAGCCACATGACGGCCCTGGGCAAAGTCATGGAAGGGCCGCTGACGGTGCTGCGCCTGCCCAGGGAGGAGGCCGCTGCGCGCGCGTCAGTTGCTAGACAAGGTCGGTCTGCGCGAGCGCGCCGACGTCTACCCGGACCAGCTCTCCTGCGGCCAGAAGCAGCGCGTGGCCATCGCGCGCGCTGGCCATGAGGCCTCGCGTGATGCTGTTCGACAAGGCCACGTCGGCACTCGACCCGGAACTGGTGGGCGATGTGCTGGGTGTCTTCCGCGACCTGGCCGCCGAAGGCATGACCATCCTGGTCACGCACGAAATCGGCTTCGCCAGCGAGGTTGCCGACCAGGTCATCTTCATGCGCGACGGCGTGGTCGCCGAGGCCGGGCCGCCGGCCAGCGTCATAGACCAGCCAAGGAACGAGGCGACGCGGTCCTTCCTGAGTCGCTTCAAAGCGGTGTCCTCGGCGCAGCGTGTAGCAACGACCGACGGCGCGGTGGCCCCGGGGGCTAGAGCCGTGGCTGCCGGCGGGACCTTGCGGGCTGGCTAAACCACGCGCGGTCACAGCGCTGTCATCGTCATGTTGCAAAGTCCTGCGCGTATGAAAAGCCTAATTCTGGCTATGGTTGGCGCCTTCTGCGGTCTCGCTGCTGCGGCCGAACCACCGGAATTCCCACGACCTGCCGATCTCGCCTTCCGCGACTTCTATCGCCTTCCCGTCGGACCGCGCGGCCTGGAGCCCAATGCCCGGCTCCTGGCACTTGACGGGCAACGGGTTCGCATCACCGGCTACATGGCCGCGCTGGCCGACGCTCCGCCGGGCCTACTGATCCTGAGCGCCGTACCGGTCAGGCTTGGCGACGAGGACGAGAGCTTTGCCGATGACCTGCCGCCGGCGGCGGTCTATGTACACCTGGTCGACACCGACGTTGTCGTGCCCCTGCATCGGCAATTGCTGACACTCACTGGCCGCCTGCAGATCGGTCCGCTGGCAGAGGCCGATGGCCGACTGTCCTTCGTCCGCCTGATTCTGGAGGCCGAGTCCAGCGCAGCTCTGACCCGTTCCCGACCTTGAGCCGGAGTTCCAGGATGTACCCCCATGCATTACGCGGCGTGGCGATGCTGGCCCTCTGCGGCCAGGCCCTGGCTGCTCCTACCATCACGCGCCTGACGCCACCCAGCGAACTCTTCGCAAGCGGCAACGCGAACCCGCCCGTCATCGCTCGCTTCTTGCCAGGACAGCGCTTCGACCTACAGGCCACCGTGCGGCTCGATGCGGGCACGACGCTCACAGGATTCGCATTTTCTGTCGACGGTGTCGTCGCGAGGCCGGTGCCGGGTACGACGAGCGTCGTCACCACCGGCCTGACGCTGCCCAAGGAAGTCACTGCGGCCGTGGTCTCGCAGCGGGCGTTTTCCCTTCAGACACCCGGCGTTCACCGGTTGGCAATCAGCGCCACGCAAAGCGATGGGCAGGTCGCTCGCGCCGAGGGCAACTTCGAGATCGTCGCCCTGAAGGCCGCTAGCGGCCGGCCGGTGAAGAACGTCATCATCCTGCTTGGCGACGGCATGGGCAGCACGCACCGCACCGCGGCGCGGATCTTGAAGGGCTATGCGCAGGGCAAGCCGCAGTCGCCACTGGCGATGGACGCCTTTCCGTACACCGGCATGGTGATGACGTCGTCGCTGGACGGCATCGTCACCGACTCGGCACCGGGCATGTCGAATTACGTTACCGGCAACAAGGCGGCCAACAACCAGGAGGGCGTCTGGCCTGACGACACGCTGGACGCCTTCGACAACCCGCGTGTCGAGTACCTGCCAGAGTACCTGGCGCGCACCCAGGGCAAGGCGCTGGGCATCGTCACTACGGCCGATGTTTTCGACGCCACGCCGGCCGCGATGGCTGTGCACACCAGCAACCGAGGCCTGGGCACCGGCATCGTCGACCAGTTCCTCGACGACCGCTCGCGCTCGGGCCTGAAGGTGCTGATGGGCGGCGGTCGCAAGTGGTTCCTGCCTAACGCCGAGGCCCTGAAACCCGATGGCAGTCGCGCCGGCCAGCCCATGAACGGTTCGCAGCGCGATGCCCGCAGCGACTACGAATTGCCGCCTGATATTGTTACAGGCTGGGGCGCGGCGCCCGGCAGCAAGGACCCGGGGCGCGACCTCATCGCCGACTTCGAGAAGGCGGGTTTCTCCTACGCCAGCGACCGCGCGACGCTGCAGGCACAGGCCGCTTCGGCCGATCGCCTACTGGGCCTGTTCTCCTACTCGAACATGAACGTGGCCTTCGACAAGATAGGCAAGCGGCGAGGACGGTCCACGGTGGTCGACGACTACGGCTTCCCCGACCAGCCCATGCTCGATGAGATGGCCGCCGCCGCTCTGGCGGTACTGGGCCGCCACCGGCAAGGGTTCATTGCCATGATCGAGGGCGCCTCCATCGACAAGCAGGCTCACCTGATGGACACCGACCGCTGGCTGCTGGAGGTGCTGGAATTCGACCGCGCCGTGGCCGTGGCGCGTGAATTCGCAGACAAGCATCCCGACACGCTGGTCATCGTCACCGCGGACCACGAGTGTTCCGGCGCTGCGATCATCGGCGCATCGACCAAGCCCGTTTCTGCCTTGCAGGCCGCACAAGGCAATCCGGGCACCGCCACGCTGCGCGACGCCGTCGTCGGCACCTACCAGGCGTCCAAGTTCCCGCGATATCGCATGGCCGCCGACGGCTACCCCGAAACCACCGACGTCGACGGCAAGATGCTGGTGGGCTATGGCGCGAACGCCGACCGCTATGAAACTTGGTTGACCAGCGACGGCCCGACCCAGGACCCTCAGCAGCCCTTCTTCAACGTGCCGCCGCTGTCGGGCTACCCGGCCAATCCCAATGTGCGCAACCAGGGCCAGGGCTTCCTCATCACCGGCCAGGTCCCAGGCGACAATGCGGTGCACACGGCCACGGATGTGCCGCTGTCGGCCTATGGACGCGGCGCCAGCCTGTTCAGCGGCGTGATGGACAACACCGACGTGTTCTTCCGCATCGCGCAGGCGCTGCGAGGGGCGCGCTGAGCCTTCGGGAAGAGCCCGCCCCCATAACCAACAGGCCCAGGCGCGAGCCAGGGCCTTGCACCGTGGGCTATTCCACGAACGGGCTCAGCAGAAGGCCCCCCTGGGCCGGACTGGCGGACAAGCCCCGCTGCATGCCATAGGGACTGTTCATACCCAGGTTGCGCTCGTACAGGGTGCCGTAGTCGCCGACGGTTTTGACCAAGCGATCCTGCCAACCGGCGGCAAGGCCGAAGGAACCCGCATCGATGGGCATGGCGCGGGCGCCACCTGCGAACCACTTGCGCTCAGGGCGTTCGGCGGTGATCAGCGTAGCCACGACCCAGTTCACGAGCGCCGACCAGCGTCCGTCCTGAACGCCAGTGGCGGCAACTATGGGGAAGACGTCCAGCGTGTCCGGCAACAAGCGGCTGCGCAGCCGGGCCGGGCCTGTGTGCAGCCGGGTGTTCGCAAGCTCGGTCGTTTCTGCCGCCAGGGCATGGCATCGCTGCACCGCATATGCATCGTTCATCTCCCCGAGTTCGGTGTACGGGTGACGCAGCCAGTTCTTGCCGCGTGTATCGAAGTAGTCCTCCAGCGTCGACTCGGCACGACCACCGCTCAAGAAACAGATGCCCTGGCCTTCGAGGTCGGCGACCTGGCGTGCAGGGGAATCGCCGGGCACCATGACTCCGACATGAGCAACGTACACAGTGGGGCCGAGCACGATTGCGCCCGCAAGCTTGTGCGTTGCAATCTCGCGCCCGCTGAAGAAGTACACGTCGTCGGTGTTCTGACGCACTCGGTCGAACTCGGCCGGTGTGTCGTAGCTGTCGAACTCGATCCTTTCGGGCGAGCCGAGGACGACGAAGGCGACGGCACGACAAAGGTCGACCTCGAGTCCCCGCCATTGGCCGGCCTCGACCTCAGCAAGTCCTGGTCGTTCCACCGCGCCGCAGCGCACGGTGCCGCGCGCCTTCACACGGTCGAGGACAGAAAAGGCGGCGGACTTGCTGGAGCGCCTTGCCTGGGTTGTTGGGTCGGCGGCGAGGGCTGTGCCCGACATGCTGGCCACAGCCAATGCAACCAGCAGCGAGCGGCCAAGTGGAGTGATCCGATGGGGGAAGTGCATCGTTCAGTCTTCAATCGGTGAAAAGGAAGAAGGGCGCCCCCGCTGGTGGCACCCTTCGTGGAAGCGCCGGTCGGAGCGACGGCGCTGCGATGGCCCGCAGGCCCCGTATCAGAAGTTCGTGAAATTGCTGGCAGCGGGATAGGTGCCGGGCAGCGGGTTGAACCCATTGGGGACAACGCTGTCTGAGGCAGGTGCGACAGGGGTGAAGTTCAGCGACTTGCACGACAGACCATTGCTGGCAAAGGGCAGGTTGGCTTGCGTGAAATACTTCGGATCGATCATTGCGTAGGTGTTGGGCAGAGGCGGCGAGATGCCGAGCAGTCTCTTGGGATCAAAGCCCGAGAGCAGGCTGTCGGTGACCGGCGAGTTGATGTCGCGTGGGCCCAGGTACTGCTGCTGGAACCCGGCGGGCCCGAACTGATTGAAGTATGCCGAGTTGCCTGCTGCAAGAGCCTGCGCTTCGTCTGGAAGGCTGGCCAGAGCGGGCAGATTGAAGATCGCGTTGATCGTCTGGATAACTGCATTGTGGTCGCCTTCGGCGTGCGAGACTGCGTGCGTGCGCGAGTAGGGCGAAATCAGGAGCAAAGGCACGCGGATGCCACGCGACAGTGGCAGTCCATCAGGGCCGTAGGACAGAATCCGCGGAGGCACGTGGTCGTAGAACCCGTCCGACTCGTCGTAGGTCAGGATGATGGCGCTTTGCTTCCACAACGCCGGGTTGCCCGCGATGGCATTGATGACGCTGGCGTTCATCGCCTGGCTCAGGTAGTGGTCGGAGTAGCTCGGGTGGTTATCGTCACCCGCCTTTGCCGCGGCCACGGCTGTGGCCTGCGCGGTTGGCATGCCTGTCGTGTAAGGCACCAGGCCGAGCTGGCTCGCGTAGCCGCCGCGGATGTAGATGACGCCGCCTTGCGGCAGCTGGCCATTCGCGATGTCAGTGAAGAACTGGGTCTCGCTCTTCAGCTTGGCCGCCTGCGATGGCGTGTTGGCGAGGTAGCCAAAATACTGCGGGCCCTGATGGTGGCTGACGAACGCGGCATGCGAAGCCGTGCCGCCATTGTCGGTGTTCTCCAGCCCATAGCCGTTTTGGTACCAGCGCCAGTCAACTGCCGGGCGATTCAGGCTCTGGATGTAGGGAATATCCAGCTGGATATCGCCCACGTCGAACAACGAGCCCGCCAAGAAGGCAGTGTTCTGGGCCAGCGTCGCCGTGATCGTGTTGCCCATCAGCGTCAACGGTACGCTGGCGAACGTCAGGTTGGACGCAATGTTGGATTTGGCGTAACTCTCGTTGGGGCCGTAGGGCAAGCGCGGTGGCGTCACGATGCCTGTGGCGCTCAGCCCGGGTGTGGTGTCGAACTCGGAGCCATAGTAAGGCTGAGGATCGTTGACCAGGGGCGGTCCCTGAGTCGTGCTAGCCGCAGAGGCCTCGCTGGTCACGACGCCGCCTTGCAGGAAGTTGCCGTAGGTCGGGGCGGTGATGCCGGTGGCGGTCGCGTTGCTTGTCGTGCTGGGGTGCTTCACCCACTGCGTTTCACCGGACTGGCCAGCGATCATTGCGACCGCATTCGGCGTCGAGGGCGTGTCCTCGGTCGCGAAGATGTTGTCGAAGATCGTGAAGTTGCTGGCCCATTGCCAGTACATGGGAATCGTGTCGCAGTCGACATGCGACATCACCAGGTTGGCGTACTGCGCGCCCTTTTGCGCCGAAGCCAAGGTCGGGGCGGCACCGGCCTTGCCAGTGAACTCGTCCTGTGCAAATCCGTCCATCTGCGCTATGCCATTGACGACGTGCAGTTTCGATGCCAGGCCGGTGTGCGAGTGGTCTACGCTATCTACCACGTTGGCGTACTGAGACGGTCCGATGCGGAAGGGCTGCACGCTAAGCGTGTTGCCGGTCAGCGGATCGGTGAAGCTCTGCGCGAAGCCAGGGGTGCTGCCTGGCGGGCGCGGGTTCTGCCCATCGGAATAAAGGCCGTTCACGCCCGGGAAGGTGCCGTACTCGCTGTCGAACGAGCGATTCTCGTTGAAGATCACGAAGACGTATTTGATCTTTTGCTGCAGCAGCTTCTGCAGGGTGGCGGTGGGGATCACCGGATCCTTGGCAGGATCGTTGATGTAGGCCGAAGTATCCGGACCCTGCCCGGCGGGCTGCAGCGTGACCTTCGCTGCGTAGGCCATGGGCTGGAGTGCGATTGCCGATGCCACGGCGAGTGCGATTCTTGATTTCAGCAGATGCATCAGGGGCTCCTGTGACGAAAGGGGTGTTCAGAGCTTGCGACGACGCGAGCCGATCAGGCCGCCTACGGCAAGCCCGGCCAGCAGCAGCGTAGCTGTCGGTGCCTCAGGCACTGCGGCCAATTGCGCGACATTGACCGTGCCTTCGACGTCGAGGAAGCCGACGATGGCGGCACCACTTGTGTTCGTGACCGTGACGCTGAGGGGGCCGCTTTGCGATTGCATAGCGCCGTTGGCCGTGAGGTTCAGGGCGCTCACGTAGTAGCCCAGATCCCCCCCCAGGACGGACAGGCCCGCGAATGAGGTGGTATTCGCATTGGCGCCGTCGCTGCTGGACACGGTGCCGTTGATGCTGAACGTGACAGTGCTGTTGTTGTCAAGCACGAAATCCGCAGTGCGCGCGACGTCGGCAGATCGTGGCGCGTAGCCCTGCCCTGGCAGCGAGGTAACGGAGGCGGACAGCGCGCTGCTGTTGGCCGTGGCACTGACTCCTAGGCTCGCATTGCCAGCTGCGATGGCGCTCGTGGAATCAGGTGCAAAGACCTGGGTGAACGCGGTGACTGTCGTGCCAAAGCTCGCATCCTTGATGAATGCGAAACCCAGGTCGTTTGTTGTTGCCTGGAAGGACGACCAGTCCAGCGTCGCAGCGGTCGACGTGGGCTGCGCCAGAGCCGAGGCGTCGGTGGCGTAACCCAGCAACATCGCAAGGCACGCCGTTGCAATACCCGCCGTCTGAGATATTTTTCTGTCCGTCACGTTGGCACTCCTGATGAATGGTTGAAGCCACTTAAGACCCAGTCGACGCTGCAGGCTTCGCACTCGTGTCCCTGGCGCGCGCAGAGGGCGCGACAGGCTAGGACCGCATGCATTGCCGTTGGGAAACGGCACGCTCGCTCCGCCTACCGATAAGGATGGTTGTAGGCGCGGCAGATGACAGGACCGCGACGCTGGACACGGCGCCTCACGCAGGCGAGTGCAAAGATGCGTGAAGAAAAGCCGTCCACCACCTAGCGGTTTGGGCAAATCGCCAGCCGTTAGTCGTCCGCTGAGCCATTGATCAATGCCACAGCAGGTTGCAGGCTGACGGCGGTCCGCCATGGGCTTGGCGGCTCCCGACTGGCTTCGTTCGCCACTGCTATGCGGGCAGTGGCATGCATCATCATCGGTTCCTGATCGTCAGTGGCCTATTCGTGCCCAGAGGGCAGGCCATGCCAGCGCCCACCACGCTGCGCACAAAGTCAGGATCGAAGCGAACACTGCGGCGCTGCCGCAGTCCTTGGCCTTTGCAGCCAGGGCGTTGAATTCGGGCGTGGTCATGTCCACGACGGCTTCCAGTCCAGAATTCAGCAGTTCGACCACCAGGACCAGAGCCATCAGCGCCAAGAGCACTGTCGTCTCCAGCCTAGGCAGGTCCAGCCACAGCGTCAATGGCGCCCAGACGAGCATCAGAACCAGTTCCTGGCGAAAAGCCGCCTCGTCGCGCCAGGCGATGCGTATGCCCTTTTCTGAATACTGCACGGCTCTCACGACGCGCAGCATGCTGAACGCGGTGGTTGACTTCATGTGGGTCGTCCTTACGAGGGCTGAAATGCAGGGTGCCGGGGTCGAACCAGTGCGGGCGCCGTGACCTGGGACACATGGATCAGTCCGATGCTCAGCCAGACAGCGACGCTGAAGTACAACGACATCCAGATGACCTCGCTTTTCCAGTCGGACCAGCGGTGCGAAACCACCCAGCGACCGGAAGCATCCGCCAGGCCTTGACTGATGCTGAGGGAGCTTCGGCCCTGATCGAGGTCGCTTACCCACCGTGCCCAATACATCGGCACGTCGACCTTGAACATGTAGACGACATACAGGACGCCGATTACGCAGCCCGCGGCGATGATAGGGCGCAAGGCGGGGCGACTGCGCGGCCACGCAATGGCCAGGCTGGCGACCAGCAGCGCGGCGCTCAGGCCCCAGATGGATTCCTCGAACACGTGCCCGGAGTTCGAAGTCGTCAGTACGGCGTACCAGGAGCAGAGCTCGGCAATCGCAATCAGTGGCACGATCGTGCGGGAAATCAACAGTCCGGGCCGGCTGCGCGTGGCCAGGGAAACGTCGCGCAGCAACACGGCCCACTGTGCGGCAAAGCAGAGCTCGGCCGTGGTCGCCACCGAGCGGCCTATGCTGACGCTGGATAGCCATGAATCTACCAGGCACAAGCGCTGCACGTCGAAGACCGGAAACGCGCTGCGATAGGCGCAGCCCAGCACATAGCCTGCCGAGAGCAACAACTGTAGCTGCATCGAAGCCCTGGCCAGCGGGTGCAGCAAAGCCGTGCGACGCTTCAGGAGGGCCCACGATGCCATCCACGCCAACACGTTAACCGCGCTGACCGTGCAAAGCAGGGCCCACCAAGTCAGAGTCTCAGTTGCCACGTTACCTTCCCCCGTACCACGCAGACGAGACGTGCATGGCCATCGAATCAGCCCGAGCGCGGGGCTTTCCCGATCAGGTGTGCTTCTTGGGCCGGCCCGTCTTGATGGGCTCAAGCCCGTCGATGGCGGCGAGCAGTGCCGTCGCGTCCAGTGTTGCCAACATGCGCAGGCCGGCGCGTAGCAGTTCGCTCTTCTTGACGGCACGGCGGGCGCCCAGGGCCGTGGACTTCAGGGTGCCGATCACCGCGAAGTCGGACTCCGGCATGGCAAAGCTGTCCCGGATCAGCTTGACTCGCAGCTTGGCGGACTTCTTCGCCGTCTTGCGGGCAGTCACCGGTTTCGCGCCGGTTTCGGACTTTGATGCGGGTGGCGCCTTCGGGCTTGACGTTGCGGAATCAGCCGGTACGGCCTCGGTCTGGGCGGCCTTCGCGGGCACTTTCGCGACACGGGGCTTGCGAGATGTGACTTCGGCGGGAGTTGGGGTAGGCATGGGATTGAAAGAAGATATACGGTATAAACCGTTTATACGCTTTCATCGGGTCAGGCGCAAGCCCACAGGTCATCCCGGTTTAGGCGAGCAGTGATGCGGGGTGGGTGACCGGACCTGCCGCCGGGGGGCAGGGCCGCACGGGATGTGGCGGCGGCGACGGCCAGCCAACCGCCGAGCGCGCAGCGCTCAGCGCGAACTCACTGAGCCTGAACGGCTGCCGTGACTTCGATCTCGACCTTGTAGCCCGGATAGATGAGCTTGGCCCCCGTGGTCACCCGCGCAGGCGTGTGCCCGGGATCGACCCAGTCGTCCCAGACCGAATTCATCACCGGGTAGTCACCTACCGAGGCCAGGAAGATGTGCGCGCGCACGATGTCCTTGCGGGTGGCGCCTGCGCGTGCAAGTAGGCGATCGATGACGCCCAGCACCTCGCGCGTCTGGCCTTCTACGTCCAGCGACGTGTGTTCCGCGACCTGGCCCGCGATGTAGATCAGCTTGGCATCGCCAATGTGGACGACGGTCATCTCGCTGAAGCGAGGACCCATGTCGTGGCGTTCGATGTGC